>JAGDDC010000307.1 GCA_017958245.1 Lachnospiraceae bacterium | reverse complement strand
GGCCGAGATCATAGCCGGGAGGCTCGGTGAACTTCTCGGAGTGAGGGTTCTGGATGCACTCCTCAGGACGAAGAAGACGCTTCCCCAGAAGAAGCTCGGAGGGAAAGAGCGCGAGGACAACTTGAAAAAAGCATTTGCGGTGAGAGCGGATGCGAAAGATGCTATCAAGGCAGGGAGGATACTCCTTGTTGATGATATATATACTACAGGCAGCACGGTCAATTCGTGCGCTGCTCTGCTCCTTGAGGAGGGCGCGTGCGAGGTTGGATTCATCTGCGCCTGCATAGGAAAGGGTAATTGAGAAAGGAGATTGTTTGTTATGGAAGTCAGGAGCTGCAGGAATTGTGGAAAGCTTTACAACTATCTTGGCGCCACTACGCCGTTCTGCCCTGCGTGTATGAAGACATTGGAGGAGCAGTTTACAAAGTGCAAGAACTATATCTATGAGAATCCGGGATCCAACATCCAGATGGTGGCGGACGCTACCGAGATCCCGATCAAGACCATAAAGCAGTGGGTGAGAGAGGAAAGACTTACTTTCACGAGCGAAGCGGGCGTGGGACTCGAGTGTGAATCCTGCGGTGCGCCCATCCTCACCGGAAGATTCTGCGACAAGTGCAAGGCAAAGACCATCAACAGCATGAAGGAGGCCGGCAGGCGTCCCGTTGTTCAGCCTCAGGAGCCTGTAAAGAAAGACAATCCCAAGATGAGGTTCCTTGACAGTTGATGAGAAGCTGAAGGAGGGCGTTGCCATAGAACTCGATATTGCTTTAACAGAGGAGATCATCTTCTCGACTTTTTCTTCCGTCACGCAGGATATATCCGGCATAGAGACAGCCAGATATACGGGGAGGAAAAGGCACATTGACAATCCGATATCGGCAGTGATCGTTTCAAAAGGGGTGTTCGTCTCAAAGATCATATGTTTCTTTCCGAAGAAGTTTCTATCCGAGGTCGTGCTCTCGATGAGCAGAGGACAGAAGCTGAGCGCGGAAGACTGGGAAGCGTACGTGAAAGAGTATGTCAACATCTTCATAGGACGGACCATCTCAAAGATAAACAACGAACTCGGAGTGGCATCAAGGTTCATCATTCCGGTGATAATGCACGGTGAGTATCATGAGAGCGGGTACAAAGTCTACGATCTGTCTTTGGACATCCCGATCACGACAAAGTACGGGATCTTAAGGATCCACGCAGGTTATGATGAGCCGGCCAGAGCCTTTGCGGCAACGGCGGCGGGACCGATCGGCAAATGATCGGCGAACAGTTTCGATCACAAAGATTGTACGATATGGAGGGAAGGTACAGCACATGAAAAGAATTCTTATAATTGATGATTCACCCTTTATAGCAAGAGAGATCACGGATATAATCGAGGGAAAGGATTACGAGGTAGCCGGACACGCAAAGAACGGCGAGGACGGTATCAGTATGTACAAAGAGCTGAAGCCCGACCTTGTGACGCTCGACATCATCATGCCCGGGATCGATGGCATCGAGACCGCGCAGAAACTCCTTGAGTTCGACCCGAAAGCAAGGATCGTCATGCTGAGCTCGCTGTGCGACTTTGACACCTTGAGGGAGGTCCACGAGATGAACCTCGATTTCCTGGTTGCGAAGCCCATCGACAAAGAGAAGCTTCTCGAGGCATTTGAACAGCTGCTCTCAAAATAAAGCTGAGCAGATCCGCTTTTTACGACGAAAGAGAAAGAGTAGGGAGACTGCTTCCCTACTTTTCTTGATTATGAGACAAAGCCGGTCTTAAGCGTCCGGCGACGGAGGCACTGAGTATGTACAGCTTTGATTCGTGCATCAGGTACAGTGAGGTCGGTCCGGACAGAAAAGCGAAGCTTTCTTCCGTGATCGACTATTTTCAGGATTGCTCGACTTTTCAATCTGAGTATCTGGGCAACGGGCTTGAGATTCTTGAAAGGGAGAAGAGAGCGTGGCTCGTGAGCTCCTGGCAGGTCGAGATAGTGAGGCTCCCGAAGATCACCGAGAAGGTGAAGGTCAGTACCTGGCCTTATGATTTCAAGGCCTTCTACGGCTACAGGAATTTTGTTATGACGGACGAGTCCGGCACGGACATAGCCTATGCCGCTTCGATCTGGATCAACTATGACGCGGCGAGCGGCAGACCCATGAAGATAGAGCCGAAGCACGTCGAGAAATACCCGAAGGAGGCACCCTACCCCATGGAGTACGCCCCGAGGAAGATCGAACTTCCCTCAGGCGGCGAGAAGCTTGAGCCGTTCAAGGTCCACGCGGCTTACATAGACAACAACAAACACGTAAACAACGCGGTCTACATGAAGCTTGCGGAGTGCTATCTCCCTGAGGGCGCGAGCGTCACGGGCTTCAGGATAGACTACCGCGCGCAGGCGAGGCTTGGCGATGTGATGCACCCCCTGGTGAGCAACGGGGAGGAGGACACGACGGTTGTCTTTGCAGACGACGAAGGCAAGCCCTACGCGATCATCAAGTTCTACTTCGGGAGCAGGAGAGACTGAAAGGAAAGAGCATGATACAGCTTGGAAAGACACAGACTTTAAAGGTACTCAGATCCACATCGGTCGGGCTCTACCTCGGCGAGGCACAGGACCCGCTCGCGGTCTTTGCGCGGAAGACGTCCTCGAACCCTTCGAGCATGACGCAGACCTCGGAGCTGCTCCTTCCAAAGAACGAGTACAAGAGCGCGCCGCCTGCGGGGAGCGAGCTCACGGTCTTTGTGTACAAGGATTCGTCAGACAGGCCCATAGCGACGCTCAAGAAACCGCTCCTCGAGATCGGCGGATTTGCGCTGCTCACCGTCAAGGAGGTGACTCCCATCGGAGCTTTCCTTGACTGGGGTCTCGTA
The DNA here is from genome assembly GCA_017958245.1 of Lachnospiraceae bacterium. The sequence continues at coordinate 784 of JAGDDC010000307.1, read as the reverse complement.
AAAGACCTCTTTCTCCCCTACAGGGAGCAGACGGCGGCTTTGAGTCCCGGCAAAAAGATCCTTGTGACTCTCTACGTCGACAAGAGCAGCAGGCTCTGCGCGAGCATGAAGCTCTACAGGAAGCTCCTGACCTCGGGAGAGTTTTCAAAGGGACAGTGGGTCGGAGGCCACGTGTACGAGATCTCCGACAGGTTCGGCGCATTTGTCGCCGTGGAGGACAGGTATTCGGCGCTCATCCCGAAGGCTACGATCTCGCGCAACATCGAGGTCGGCGAGGAGGTGAAGGCGAGGATCGTGAAGGTCCTCGACGACGGAAGGCTTGAGCTCTCGCTCCACGACGAAGCCCACAAGGAGATCTCAGCGGACTGTGAGAGGGTGCTTGAACTCCTTAAGGAAAACGGCGGGTTCATGCCCTACCACGACAAATCGGACCCCGGGGAGATAAGAAGCGTCTTTGGCATGACAAAGAACGAGTTCAAGAGAGCGATCGGACATCTCTACAAGCTCTCGGACATAACGATAGGCGAGGACGGCATATATGAACGAAAAGAGTAGGCAGATCGCCCTGATCTTCGTGGCGACGCTGCTCTTTCAGGAGGTCGCAAAGCTCACGGGTATCATATCCGCGATCCCTTCGCCCGTCCTGAGGCTTGTCGCATCGCAGTTTGTGCTCGCAGCTCCGGCCTTCGTGTATCTCACGGTGAAGACTGTGGGCGGGAGGGATAGCTTCCCACGCGTGTACGCTGACACGGTCGGTATGAGGAGGACGCGCCCCGCAAGTCTC
>JAGDDC010000306.1 GCA_017958245.1 Lachnospiraceae bacterium | reverse complement strand
GGGTATCGGATACGGCGTCACCGAGAAGTTCGAGTGCGAGGGCGGTTACCCCAAGAGCAAGTTCGGAACCATCGGATTTATGCGCGCCGACGCGGCTCCGGAGCTCGAAGTCATACTCTGCGAGCCCGAGGAGAAGGACAAGCTTCCGTTCTCACTCGGAGCGAAGGGCTGCGGCGAGCTCTGCATGATCCCGACCGCGCCTGCCTGCGCACACGCGTACTATCGCTATGACGGGAAGTTCAGGCAACAGCTGCCTCTCGAGGACACGCCGTACAGGAAGAAGAAGTAAGAAGAAACTTAAGCGGCCGCACAGCGGTCCGAAAAAACTCTTTGTTTACAGGCTGCCGGCTGATGCAGATCAGTCGGCAGCATTTGAATTTGTTGGAGGTTTGTTTTGGAAAAATGGTTTCTTGATCGCCCGGCACTTGGACTGCTCGGGAAGGAAGAGGGCTTCGGCTCACAGACCGGGGGTGCGGCAGACTTAAAGACGGGGGCAGACGCTGACAGGCGCGAAAGCTTGACGGGCATTCTCTGTACGACCGCAAATGAAGCTCACACCGCAGTCAGATCGGGCTTCAAGCCCGAGGAGATATACTTTGTCGCGCCATTTGAGGGGCTTACAAAAGACCTGCTCGGCTCCTGCCGCTTTGTGGCGGGAGGCTTGGAGGACCTGAAGCTTCTTGAGAGTCTTTCGGAGGGAGACATGGTGAAGGCGGGGCTCAGGCTTCAAGCTCCTGCATTGCCCGAACTTGAAGGTTCCGTAAGGCTTGACGACCTGGCGGGGATCGCCCACGAGATCAAGGCGCTTCCTCATCTGACAGTCCGCGGATGCTTCTTCTGCGGGGACCTTCGAGGTGTTCACGGGAAGGAGCTCGGGAGCTTCTTTCGCGCGGGCTATGAGGCTGCCAAGCGCATGACGGTCACACTTCCCTGTGCCATGCCCTACCTGTGTTTTGAGGGCGCTGTGACGGCTTTGGAAGAAAACAGGACCCTTCACCCCGAAACCTTCGATGAGGCGCTTCGGGCGCTCGACATAATGACCATGCAAAACGAGACGGCGTTCTATGCAAGGCTGTTTTTAAGCCGCGTGCAGCAGGTGTGATCCTGCGCGGTTTTCATGTTTTACGAGCATCTTGAGAGCCGGGTAATATCTTGCAGAACTTGTAAAAAAATGATAAAGTCGTGATAAGTGGTCCGGTGAAGACCGGAGGAGAGTATGCCGTCGTCCAAGGGCGGTGGAACGGAGATCAGTATGAAAAAGACAGTCGGAATCATAGTGGAGATACTGCTCTACGCGATCATGGTCCTGCAAATGCTCTACGTGTTCCTGGGCAACATACCGCACGAGATCATGGGGATCGCCTTCTTTATCCTCCTGGTGGTCCATATCATCTTCAAGAGGAAATGGATCAAGGCACTCATAAAAAACGGCCGGAACATGACTACCCCGGCAAAGGTAAACGGCGCGATCACCTTGTGTATGATCCTTGTCATGATCGCCATGGCGGTTAGCGCGGTGGGAGTCTCGAGAACGCTGTTCCCGTGGGCTGGAGGGCTTACAAGCCCCGACATCCACAGATACCTTGCGACAGCCATGCTCGCGCTTTCGGTGGTTCACGGCGGGATCCACTTCTATATCAGGTCGAAGCATAAGAAGAGGACAGTCGTGATCATTTGCCTGATCACTGCGCTTGCCATAGCTTTCGGGCTCGCGGGAGTGCCTTATATAAACAGGCATTTCAGGAGTGTTGAGATCGAGTACGGAGAGAAGGTCGGCGGGGAGCGCGTTGAGATGGCGGACAAGCCGCTGGTGGTGTATTTTACAAGGGTAGGAAACACTG
>JAGDDC010000305.1 GCA_017958245.1 Lachnospiraceae bacterium | reverse complement strand
TCTGCAGCTTCTTCTCTCCTCGAGCACCTTCAAAGTCTCTCCCATGTTACCTCTCCTTTCTCTCGTTCGGTGATCGCTCCGGCAGCTTTAAGCGTCGCCCGCCTCCGGCTTTCTTTCGTAGAGTACCAGCAGTTCGCCGTCACGCACGGAGACTTTGGCTCTCCGTCCCACGAACTCGTTGCTCACGCCGAGCGGGAACCCGTTGTCAAGCTCGGAATCGTTCACCTCATACTTAAGTCCCTTTATATCCACGCCCTTTGCCCTTCCGAGCGCAAATACCGATATGTAGCCTTTGTATCCCTCATCAAAGTCAAATGACTCGTTCCTGAGCAGCCTTATCGCTGTGTTTTTATCGTAAATGATCCCGTCCGCGCCTCTGTCCTTTATGAACTTGAGACACTGGATGTTCGCGAGCGTATGCGCCGTCCTGCCGCCTGTAGCGAAGTATATCTCGAAGACCCTGCAGCCCTTCTCAAGCCCCAGCTTGATCGCGCTCACCGTGTCGGTATCGTCCTTTACGGGGCTCAGCTTCACTATAGGCAGGCCCTCCGGTATCCTTTTCATCGAGTCGAAATCCCCGACCACAACGTCCGGTACTACCCCGCAGCGCTTCGCGTGCAGGTAGCCCGCGTCCGCTGCGATCACAAGATCACCTTCTGCATGTGCCGGTACGTTGCCGTCATCAGGCCCCGCACAGATCAGGACGCACCTTCCGCCCTTCGGCAGTTCTTTCTTTAAAGCATCCGTGACACACATATCAAAAAACCCCGGAAATGATTTGTTCACAGCCTCGGCTCCCGTGATCTTCACGGGGACTCCCGCGGCCTCGCTCGCAAGGGCAAGCGCCATGACTATGCGGTGGTCATTTGCGCTGTCTGCGGTTATCGGTTCAAAGCCTGCGCCTTCGGATGCCTGACTGCCCTCTTTCCTCTTTGCGATCCCTCGCGGGATGATCCTAAGGTCCTCCCGGGTGCCCCTCTTTTGAGCGACCGCCTGCGCCCCGAAGGTCTCCGCAAGTTTAACTACCGATTCTACTCTGTCGGACTCTTTGAGTCTAAGCCGCGAAACGTTCCTGAAGATGCTCTCGGACGAGGCGAAAAATGCGGTCACCGCAAGCACCGGGACCAGATCGGGGATCTGTGAAACATCCGTATCGATGCCCTCAAGCCTGTCATGCTCTGCAAGGACTGCACCCGTCCCCACAGTCTCGCGGTCTTTAGTCTTTCCTTTGCCTTTTTTACCTGAAGCCTCGGGAGTCTCTGTGCTCACCTTTGCCCCGAACTGCCTCAAAACATCGACCACGCGTGCGTCGCCCTGGACGCTCTCCGTGTTCAGACCGGTCACGCGCACCTTTCCTTTTATCGCGCCAAACGCGAGAAAAACTGCGGCATTTGACCAATCGCCCTCGGCCTGTATCGTGCGGATCTGCTCCCCGGCACTCTCGCGCGCCCCATGGCGGGAACCCTTTGCTTTATACGAGGCTTCGAGGGACTCGCCGTAGCTTTGTCTTCCCTTCACAAAGAAGCCGTTTGGTTTCCTCTCTATCCCGATCCCAAACCGGGACAGGACATCGAGGGTTATGTCTATGTAACCCGCCGATTCAAGCGGTGTAGTGAGTATGATGGTGCTGTCGCCGTCGAGCAGCGGCAATGCGAACAGGAGTCCCGTGATATACTGGGAGGACACATTTCCGGCGATCTCATAAGCTCCGGGCTCGAGACGTCCCGAAGCCGTGATCGGAAGGACGGCATCTTCGCTGTGCTTTCTAAAGCTCACACCGTGGTCCGCGAGCACGTCCGTGAATGTGTCAAGAGGGCGCATGGGGAGCCGTCCCCTGCCCTTTAAAGTGACCGAACCGCACAGGTGGACCGCAACCGGCAGGAGAAACCTCTCTGTCGAACCGCTCTCCGCGCAGTCAAGGACCACGGAGTTCTCATCCTCAACAGTCCACACGGGCGCGGGAATGTCCGTGCCGTCCGGCACACCGATCCCTGCACGGTTTTGCAAGGATCCTGAGGCCTTCGTCACGCCCCTTACCTCGTAGGCGCCGTCTTCGTAGCTGATCTCCGCCCCCATGGCGCGAAGGCATTCCGCTGTGGCTTCCATGTCCTCGGATCTTATGTTTGTCTTTATCCTGACAGGCTTTTCAGACAACGCGGCAGCGATCAAAAGCCTGTGAACATAGGATTTTGACGAGATCGCTTCGTATGTGTCTGCCTTTTTAAAGCCCCTGACTGTTATATCCATGGGACACTCTCCTGACTGTTTTTTGAGTTACCCGGATCTCCCCTCCGGACATGCTGCATGACCCGTGACTCCATGCCCTCTGCAAAGAGTCTCTCCAGTTCTTCTACGGGATATTTCTCGACAACTGCCTCCCCGACCTTGTCGAGGAGGACGAGCGATATATCGTCGCCTTCCCTCTTCTTGTCAAGCTTTGCGACTTCCGCAAGCTCCGCAGCGGTATATCCCGTTGAAACAGGCAGGTTATAGCGCTTCAGGATGCGAAGGAGACGGTCAGATGCATCATTTGCGGGAAGCTTCCCAAGCTTCTCGGAGAGCTTTGTCATGATCACCATGCCGATAGCCACGGCATTGCCATGGGACGTCCGGTATTTGCTCAGATTCTCGATGGAATGCGCGGGCGTGTGGCCGAAGTTGAGGATCTTGCGAAGTCCCTGGTCGAGCTCGTCGATATGGACAACGTCCGCCTTGATCTGTATGCATCTCCTGCATATCTCGACGATGTCGGGGTCGTCTTTTTCAAACTCATCGAGAAGGCTCGCGTCGCGGATCATGCCGTATTTGATGGCTTCCGCCAAGCCTTCCGACTTGGTCTCATCGGGCAGGGTGTCAAAGAAATCCGTGTCCAGAAAGACTCCGAGCGGCTGATGGAAAGCGCCGACAAGGTTCTTTCCCATTTCAAGGTCGATCGCGGTCTTTCCGCCGACAGAAGAATCGACGGCCGCGAGTATCGTGGTAGGTATCTGTATGAAGTCGATCCCGCGCAGGTACACGGCAGAGGCGAAGCCTGCGATGTCTCCCACCACGCCGCCTCCGAGCGCCACGTATATGTCGGATTTCGTGAGCCCGACATCCGCCGACCTCTCAAGAAGGTATTCAAGGGTGAGAAGGCACTTGCTCTCCTCCCCGTGATCAAATATCGCATATCTCACTTCAAAGCCCGCAGATTCGAGGTTCTTCTTGACCATCTCACCGTAGAGATCGTCGACTGAGTCCTCTGTGACAAGAAGTATCTTGCAGGCTTTCTCCTTAAACCTCGGCATGTTTCTTAGGAGTCTTCCGAAATCAAGCTTCTGCCCGATCACCACGTCATATATGCCATGCCCCGTCGAGACAGTGACCTTTCCTTTTATGACCTGTGCGTTTTCCCTCGCTGCTGCCGTCCTGTTCATGCCTGCTTCCATGTTTTCACTCATGCTCTCTCCCTCTCAGGTTCCTGTCGATCCCCCTGACAAAGTTTCCGCTTTCATGCTGTTTCAGTCCGGATCCTCCGGCTCCTTGCCCTCAAAGATCTCCGATCGTCGGTTCTTTCCTCCACAACATGGCAAATGAACCATATGTTTATCATTGACTCAAATAACTTCCGTCTTCGCTTTCGTCACACCTCTACAGGATATCCGCGATCTCGTACAGCATCCGCTCGGTCTTTGCCCATCCGAGGCACGGATCCGTGATCGACTTGCCGTAGACGCCCTCACCTATCTTCTGGGAGCCGTCCTCTATGTAGCTCTCTACCATGAAGCCCTTGATGTGCTTCTTTATGACCTCCGAATGCCTGCAGCTGTGCAGGACTTCCTTTATGATCCTCGGCTGCTCGAACGGGTTCTTGTTCGAATTCGAATGGTTCGTATCAACTATGATCGCGGGATTTGCCAGTCCGCTATTGTCGTACATCTCGCAGAGGTTGATCAGTTCCTCGTAGTGGGAGTTTGGCAGGTTCTGACCGTGCTTGTTGCTGTATCCCCTGATGATAGCGTGCGCGTGCGGGTTTCCGGGTGACTGGACCTCCCACCCCCTGTAGATAAAGGTATGTCCGTGCTGGGCCGCGAGTATGCCGTTTAGCATCACGGAGAGCACACCGCTCGTCGGGTTCTTCATGCCAACGGGGATCCCAAGTCCGCTCGCCGTCAGCCTGTGCTGCTGGTTCTCCACGGATCTCGCACCCACCGCCACATAGGCCAAAAGATCGTCCAGATACTTGTGGTTCTCGGGGTAGAGCATCTCATCCGCGCACGCGAAGCCTGTCTCCGTCACGGCCCGCATGTGCATTTCCCTCGTCGCGATGATACCCTTGAAGAGGTCGGGCTTCTTCTCGGGGTCGGGCTGATGAAGGATCCCCTTGTATCCCTCGCCCGTCGTCCTGGGCTGGTTGGTGTAGATCCTGGGCACGATCACGATCTTGTCCTTGATCTTCTCCTGAACGGGGCACAGCCTCGAGATGTAATCGAGCACACTGTCCTCGTTGTCCGCGGAGCAGGGCCCTATGATCATGAGGAGCTTGTCGGACTGCCCGTCGATGATCGCCTTCACGTCTCCTATCCTTTCCTGAACCCGCTTCTCAAGCTCAGGCGTCAGGGGGTACATCTCCTTGACCTCCATCGGGATCGCAAGTTTCCTCTCAAAAACCATATCCATCATAAATCTTCACCTCGTCATCTCAAATGTTACTGTGCGCCTATCAGGGCTTTCAATCTATCTCTAGCGTCTCATCACGCCTCTCGGGCAGCCCCTACTGCTCCTTCCAGTCAAAGCTTCCGAGCACCTTCAGCTTGTCACAGGTTGCCTGAAGCGCCGTAATCATGCGCTCCTCGTTGCCCCTCGTGCCGTCGCCGTTCGCCTCTATGTAAAAATAATACTGCCATGCAAGCGACTTCATCGGGCGGCTTCTCACAACGCTCATGTTGTAGCCGTAGGCTCCGATCACGTTGATCGCCTTCGCGAGCGCGCCCGCCTCGTTCTTTACCGTGAACATGAGCAGGATGTGGTCCGATTTGGAGCTTCGGGGCTTCTCCGAGCGGGTTCTCGAGAACACGCCGAATCTGGTGCTGTTGCTCTCGCTCTCGTTGATATTGCTCTCGAGCACCTCAAGCCCGTAGAGCTTCGCCGCCGTAGTCGAGGCGATCGCCGCAAGCGTCTTGTCGCCGCGCTCCGCAACGTCCTTCGCAGCGAGCGCAGTATTGGTCGACTGAACCTGCCGATATCCCTTGCGTTCTATGTAGCCCGCACACTGCGCAAGCGCCTGGGGATGGCTCATGACCGTCGTGACGTCGCTCATTTGCGCCCCGGGAGCTCCCAGCAGGCAATGCTCGACCTGCAGAGTTCTCAGGTCGTTCACATACAGGTTCCCTCCGAACATGATGTCCATGACGGTCCCAACCTCGCCCGCGAAGCTGTTCTCGAGCGGAAGCACAGCCACGTCGCACTCGCCTGCCTCGACAGCCGAGTAAGCCGCCTTGAAATCCTCGTAAGCCACAGGGTTCGCGTCGGGAAAGAGCCTCATCGCTGCCATATGCGCAAATGCACCCTCTATCCCGCAATAAGCCACTCTCACACCCTCGAGGAGCTTCCTCTGGTACTGCTTGGAGATGTTCATGGCATCCTTGAGGAACTGCACGTAATAAGGCCTGAGCTCCTCCTGCCCTATCAGCGCGTTGCCCCG
>JAGDDC010000304.1 GCA_017958245.1 Lachnospiraceae bacterium | reverse complement strand
CGCTTGTCTTGCGGCTCTTTGTCCTTACGCGTTCTTGCTTTGGTCTGTCTTTTACGACTCTTTGTCCTTACGTGTCCTTGCTTTAGTCTGTCTCTTTCGGCTCCTCAAATGCGATCTTGTCTGCCCTGTAATCGGGGAACACCGCTATAAAGGTCTTTCCGGGATTGATGGTGAGCTTCTTCCCCGTCTTGTCGAGGTAGACGCACCTGTGCTCACTCTCGTTCTTCTCCCACGTGATCGGTATCATAAGACCGTCCGATACGTAGTACCCTTCGCCTGTGTTGTCCTCTATCTCCATGGTCTGATAGCCGTTCTTGTCTATGTTTGACTCGTCGACTATCATGATGATGATGTTCTTGAACACGAGATCCGTGTCCGTGTTGTAATCTTTGTGGACCTCGCCGAACTGATATCTCGTGTACAGCTTGGTCTGAGGATCGTAGGTGAGGTACGGCGATGTGTAGCTTGAGAAGGGAAGCAGGACGTATTCTGCCTTCGTTCCGCCTGCGGGCGCCGTGTCCTCCTCGTAGAATTCAAAGTGAGTCTCCGGCTCTCTCTTGTGAAGCGGATCGTAATTGTGCGTTTCTATGCAGCTTTTGATCCCTTCCAGACTTGCAAATGCGTTGTGAGGCGCTTTTATCGTCTTGTCCCTGTAGAAGCACTTCTCGCCCTTGCCTGTGATGCCGTCTATATCGTCGAGCCCCAAGGCGTCGATCTTCCTCGCAGCGTACTTGGTCTCACCGTAATGTATGAAGATCGGGTCCCAGTCGTCCGCGAAGCTCGCAAAATAATGTCTCGCGCTCCTGACGGATCCTATCCTGTCCTTAAGTGAAGAGTTCTCGTCGAGCCCCTCAAAGACTCCCATGAGCCTTGTTATCCCGGCTTCCGACAGTATCTCGTAGAGTATCTTCGCTTCCGATGTCCCGCTCTGCGGTGACGCTATGGCGAGGTTATTGAACATGATCACGTAGGGACGGAGCTTTGCCGTCTCCTCCTTGATCCATTCACCTGAGATCGTGCTCCTCACCTCACCCGGATGGAGATCGGGCGTCGGTGTGGGCTCAGGGGTGGGTGTCGGAGTAGGCTTTGGAGTGGGACTGGGAGTGGGCGTAACCGTGGGCGTAGGCTTTGCCTCCTCTTCGTCCGAGCTGCCGCACGCCACGGCAAAAACCGAGACGAGCACAACGAGCAGACAAAGAAGCGCCATCCTCACGAAACAACTCCTTTTACCATCATTTTTCTTCAAAGCTTTGATCATCCCCAATACCTTTCCTTCCAAAACTCATACTATTTAGAAAAAAATGCTTATAACAAAAGCAAACAATCTCAATCGCCCCTCGTGATCCCGAGAGACTTAAGCAGATCCTCCTGCTTTTTCTCCATGACCTCTCTCTCCTCGTCCTCCATGTGGTCGTATCCGAAGAGATGGAGCATACTGTGAGCCACGAGGAAGCAGAACTCTCTCTTCCTGCTGTGCCCGTACTCCTCAGCCTGCGAGAACACCCTTTTTGCGTTTATCACTATGTCTCCAAGCATCAGATCTCCTGTGTCCGGGTTGAACAGATCGGGGCTCTCGTTTTCGAGGTTTCCAAAGTCCGCAGGCCTGTCGTACTCTATCAGAGGGAAAGAGAGCACGTCCGTCGGAGCGTCTATCCCCCGAAGCCTGCTGTTTAAGTCCTGTATGCCCTCATCGTCCGTGATCGTAAGGCAGATCTCGCACTCGTAGGGACAGCCCTCGGAGTCGACCGCCGCCTTTATGACGGAGAGCGCGCACTCGTAGGGGTCAAAGTCAAACTCTATGCCTGTTTCATTTTCAAGTTCAAAATTCATACGGTGCCACCAAACCTCTCATCAAGAGCAAACGACCACAGTTACCGGATATGATCACGCAAACATCTCGGAAAAGAGCATCCTTATGAGCTGCATCTCCTCGACCGAGAGACCCGCGAGCCTCAAAAGGCCCTGCTCCTTCTTTGCCTTCATGACGTTCGATACTATCTTGTCCGCCGTGACGTTCAGGTTCTTGCTCCTGGCGTACATGACGGTGTTCCTGATCTCATCCGAGAGTATCACTATACCCGTCTCCCTGAGTATGGGCTTGTCGGGCGTCTTCTTTACCGCGATTGCTCCCGCTATGACGTTCTCCGGCAAATGAAGCTTCTCAAGCTCTCTCTCGACATCATCTGTGCCGAGTGCCTTCCCTGCCTCGTGGTAGAGACCTATAGCGTAGCCCAACATACTGTCTGCACCTATCAGGTCACATGCCTTGGCTGCGCAGTTTGCGATCTGCTCGCAGTGCTTGTAAAGTGAAGGATTACTCTCAGACAGTCTCTTGTTAAACTCAAAGCCGGGATCGATAACATCGGCGAGCCTGTAATTCCTGCTCTGCTCGAGGAGCTTAAGGTTCTGCTCGAGCTCTAAGTTCCTGTTCTCAAGCTCTTCCTTCTCCTTCAAGAGCCTGTCGGCACGCTCCGTCTCAAGCCTTGCAAGTCTGTCGGAAGACTCTGTTTTTGCAGTGTCCTCGCTTCTTGCCTGCTCGGCGTTCTTGATCTTCAGGTCTTTCTCTTCTATGGTCTTCTCGGCCTGCTTTAGTTTCAAGCCGTTCTCTTCAAGACTCTTCTCAGCCTGTTTGAGCTTCAAGCCGTTCTCTTCAAGACTCTTTTCGGCCTGTTTTAACTTGCGGTCTTTTTCCTCGACCGTCTT
>JAGDDC010000303.1 GCA_017958245.1 Lachnospiraceae bacterium | reverse complement strand
TATTTGCAAAAAAATTTGTCGGTTTAAAAACTTTTTTTAAGTGCTTCAATTCTCTTCCACGATCTTCATGAAGAAGTTGATCTTGACCTCGATGTAGGCTCTCAAGATCTCGCCGATACTCCATGCCTGCGTGAAGCACCCTCTTCCGAGAGTCGGGACTTCGCCGTCGAAGACTTCCGCGATCCCGTTTAAGCACCCCTCAGACAGGTGGTCGTTGAAGTATGCTATCATCTCCATGGCCTCATTTACGGAGACTTCGTCGTAATCGTGCACCTTGCAGAAAGCAGTGATGAAAGCGCCCGAGATGTAGGCCCACGCCGTTCCCATGTGGTAGGCCCTGGACCTGTCCTTCTGTCTCCCTATGTACTCGCCCTCGAACCTCGAGTCCTTGTTCGAGAGACTCCTGATGCCTAGCGGCGTGTAAAGCTCGGCGTATGCGCGCCTCACGAGAGCGAGCTCCTTTTCGCGGTCGAGCATGGTGTGCGGGAGCGAGACGGCGTATATCTGGTTCGGTCTCACCGAATCGTCCTTGTCCTTCGGACGGACCACGTCGTAGAGGCACTTCTTCTCCTCGTTCCAGAACTCCCTGACAAATGACCCCTTCACCCTCTCAGATATCTCCTCGAGCACTCCGATCCTGATCATGTTCTCGGGCTCAAAGCGCCTGCACATCTCAAGCAGCGTGACAAGCGCGTTGTACCACAGGGCGTTGATCTCTACGGGCTTGCCGTGGCGCGGGGTCACGATCTTCTCATTGCTTAGGGCATCCATCCATGTTATCTGGTCGAACTCGCTGCCGCCCGTTATCAGACCGTCATCATCCATGTATATGGTGTATTCCGTGCCCATCATGTAATCGTCAACGACGTCCTTTAGCACGGGGAATATCTCGTCCTTTATGAAGCTCTCGTCGCCCGTGTACTCCATGTACTTCTCCGCAGCGTAGAACAGCCACAGCGACGCATCCATCGTGTTGTACAGAGGCTTGCTCGCACTCGTGTCCGGGAAGAAGTTCGGTATCAGCCCGTCGCGCAGATAGGCAACGAACGATTTCATGATCTCCCTGCAGTCCTCAAACCTCCCGGTGCACAGAGTGAGCCCTGTGAGCGCTATCATGGAGTCCCTGCCCCTGTCCGCGAAGTGCGGGAAGCCTGCGAGCACGGTCTTGAGCCCTGTCGACTTCCTGTCCGATATGAAGCTGTCCGCAGCCCATGCGAGTCTCCTTGCAAATGTGTCCCCCTTGGGCATCTTGTCCATGTAAGCGTGAACGCGCTTGATATAAGAATCCACGAGGATCTGTCCGACCGTGTCCCCGTACGAGTAGTACTTCTTGACTGAGGACGCCGCGTCGTAGACATCGCCCTGGAAGACTGTCGTTATGAGTGTTATGTTCTTCTTTTCAAACGGCCCGAGCTCCACGACCATGTCGTAAGGTATATAATGGCTGTCCAGACCGCCGAGTCCGTTCTTCACGTCCGTATCGTAGAGCGTACCCTCCTCCACGGTATCGAGCTTCCCGCCCGAGAGGGCCTTCTTGTCCTTCCTCTCCTCGATCCTGCCCGACGAGACCGTGCACACTATGTGCCTCTCCTCGTTGATCAGGTACTCGGGTGTGATGATCACGGTGTTGTCCTGCTCCCCGTGCATGGTCCCAAACCTTAAGTCGCTCCTCTTCGAGAGCGTGTGGATGGGCCTGTAGTTAAAGCAGGGCATGATGATGAAGCTTCCGCCCTTCTCGCCGGCCGTTATGTCATAGTAGACAAATGAGGTGTTCTCGCCGTACACGAGCCCCACGGTCTTCTTGAACCTGAAATCGTCCACATGGTAGAAGTAGGTCGGGAGTATGTCGTACTCGAAAGAGTTGAGATAGACGTTGCCCTCCTTCCTGTAGCCCAGATAGCTCTGCGCCGTCAGGTTCACGCCCTTGCCGTCTATCACGAGCGTCTCTCGCACGTTTGAAAGGATGACGTAGCGGTCGACCGGAGGCGAGAAAGAAGCCGTGAGATAAGAGCTCTGAAGCCTTGTCTGCGCGCCGATGACCGACATGCTCGCAAACCCGCCTATCCCGTTTGTGAGAAGCCACTCTCTCTCGATCCCGTTGTCAAACTGAAGTCCTACTCTGCCTACTCTGTAACCGTCCTGTACCATACGCTCTCCGATCCGGCTTTCGCCAAAAAAACACGCCGAGGGACTGTTATATCTGTCTGAAACCATATCTTTGTTCTTTCTTTCGTACAGTTTTCTGCGTCCTGCCACCTTAAACAGTGCGAAGAAGACTATGACAAAGCCCACGGAAGCGGAAACTATGCCCGTGATCAGCATGGTCTTCACGCCGAAGTTGTCTATGATCAAACCGCTCACAGCACTCGCTATGATGCCGCCGGTGATGGTCGATATCAGCATGTAGGCCTGGCCCTTCACCTTGTCGCACGGGCGCATGCACTCATTTGCAAAGTAAGTGGCCGCGGGCGAATACATGGCGTAGCCGAACACCTGGAGCAGCTGGCAGAGGAACATCTGCCCTACGCTCGCGGCAAAGAAGGTGAGCGTCGCCTTGACTATGAAGGCAAATGCCGAGAAGATCAGTATCTTGCCGTGATTGATCCGCTTCGACAGCCTGCCGTACACAGCCATGACCGGAAGCTCGAGCGCTGCGGCGATCGCTATGCATATACCGAGCTCGCTGCTGCTTCCGCCGACGTTCTCTATGACCTTGATGAAGAAATTGTTCAGGGATGAGTGCTCGAAGATCACGAATATGAAGCCGAACACAAACAGCATAAACGAAGGATAGCGCCTGAACATACCGGCAAATGATGCAGGCTTTGCATCATCCGGATCAGAGCCCTGACCTGCGGTCTCCGCCCCCGGACCGTCCTCCCCCTCAGCTTTACGCGGCGCGCCTCCAAAGCTCTGTGCCGCCTTCATGTCCGCCTTGAAGAAGTAGACCGACAGTCCGAAGCAGGTTATGAGAGTGGCAGTCACTACCGGTATGAAGACCTCTCCCCAGCTGTCTGCGACAAAGCCCATGGCTGTCGACATGACCGCGTATGAGAAGGAGCCTATGCCCCTGCCGAGCCCGAAGTTCAGCCTGTAGCCCATGGCCTCGTACCTGAAGTACAGCGCGCTGATGAGCGACTGCATGAGTATGAGCGACAGCACCATCAGCATGAAGACCGTCGCTATGAGGAGCAGCCCCTTGGATATGAAGATGACACTAAGCGCAAATGAGAGCGCCAGGACAGCAAGCGCCAGAAGGAACTGCCGCACCGTCACCTTTTTTGTCTTGTCGAGAAATGATGCCGCCACGGGCTGAAGGACGAGTGCGAACAGGTTGCCAAGCGCCAGGACGAGCCCGATCTGCGTGCTCGTGAAGCCTCTCGAGAGAAGGAACACCGACGCGTAGCTATAACCGGCTGCGTACGCGCTCCAGTACGTTCCCTGTATGAACGAATAGCCAAGAGTCCTCTTTTTAGAGTCTTTTCCCATGTGCTTTGCTTTCCTTTCGCTCCGAAGAGACCGCTGACTTACGAAACTACAAAACCTTCGTCCCGCTCACAAACTTCGCCTCTATGCCGCGGCCGTTTGACAGATACAGAACCCTCTCAAGCCTCTGTCTGAGGCTTAAGTCGATGACCGTCTTTAACATCGAGTCGTCAAGTACCACCGCGTCGAACTCATAGCCCTCCTCAAAGCTTCCGACCTTGCCGAAGAACTCTCCGCTGCCCTTTGTGGCGAGGAAGAAGGCCTCATCCATGGAGAGCGCAGGGAAAGAGTCGTCCGAGAGCCTCCAGCGGAGTTTCGAACACTGAATGGCGTCCGTCACCGCGCGGAACATGGAAAGACTGCTCCCGCCCGCAACGTCGGTCGCAAGCCCGACCTTTACGCCTCGCTTTAACATCTTCTTTATGGGTGCCACGCCCGAGCGCAGGTTCTCGTTTGACTGCGGGCTGTGGGCCACGTACACTCCCCTCTCCGCGAGGAGATCCGTCTCTTCGTCGTTCACGTGCACACAGTGCGCCATGACCGTCCTTGTATCGCCGCCGAGCATCCCGAACTTCAAGTAGGCATCCGGATAGCTCTCCGACCAGGGGCAGAGCTCCCTGACCCACTCTATCTCGCTCAGGTTCTCGGACAGATGTGACTGAACCGGGAGGTCGTATCTCGCCCTGATGTCCGAGAGCTCTCTCATGAGCCCGTCGGTGCACGAGGGTATGAACCTCGGAGTGATGATCGGGCGCACGTTCTCATATCTGCCGTTTACTGCTTCTATCCACTGCCTTGTGTCCTCCGCCGATCCCGCAGAAGTCTCTCTCAGGCAGTCGGCGCAGTTCCTGTCCATGTTCACCTTGCCGACGTAAGTCTTGAGACCTGTCTTTTCGAACAGATCCATGAGCGCTATGGTCGCGGGAACGTGGACCGTCGCAAAGATGCAGGCTCTCGTGGTCTCGCTCTTTAGCATGTCATCCACGAAAATCCCGTAGGCCTTCTTTGCAAAGTCGACGTCCTCGTATCTCGCCTCGTGCGGGAACGTGATCGTGTTGAGCCAGTCGAGCAGCTCAAGGTCCATCCCAAGGCCCCTGTAGGCATACTGCGACGCGTGCACGTGCAGGTCTGACATGCCCGGTATCACAAGCTTCCCGGAATAGTCGTAGAGCTTAAGATTCTCGAAACGCTCCGGAAGCTTGTCAAAAATGCCCGCAACCTTCCCGTCTGTGCATACGAGGAAGGAGTCCTCGCGGGTGATCAGCTCATTTGCGGAGAGTGAAAAGCATATATCGCCCTTTATAACAAAATCTTCTCTCAAAAAAATTCCCCCAATCGTAAGCCAGGTTAAACCTTTACTCCGATACCTATCTTACCATAAATATGGGCGTTTAGCAATTATTAACAACACAATTTTGCTGAAACCTAAAAAATTTTTGCACACCTTCTCCTTCCCAAAAAAGTACCGCTTGAACTGACGCTGTACATTGTTTATACTTGTAAACAGATCAAAAAGCAAAAGGAGGGACAACTATGCCTTGGTGTCCTTTATGTAAGAACGAATACAGGGAAGGTATCACAAAATGCGCCGACTGCGGCTGCGATCTGGTCGACTCTCTCGAGGAGATCAGGGAGCTTCGCCCCCTCGCCTATATAAAGGATGAGGAGCTCGCGGGTAAGCTCGTAAAGTACCTTGATTACTCAAAGATCCCCGCGGAGTGCTCATTTGACGAGGAGCGCGATGCGTTCGCAGTCCTCGTGGACGAGGACAACTTAAAGAAAGCAAAGACTGCCTACGAGGGTTTCTACCGCGTTGAGACCGCAAATGAGCTGAGCGGCAAGATAGAGGCTGCGATGGCAAGGAAGGCCGGAGCTGCAGGCGAAGGATACAAGTTTGAGGTCGAGGGCGATCTCGATGTAGAGCCCGGCGAGGAGTACGAAGCAAGCGAAGAGATGGACTCTGAAGAAGAAGGCTTCTACGATCCCGCAGACGAGGGCTTTGAAGCTGAGGAGGCCGAAGTCTCCGCAGAGGGTGATGACGCCGCAAATGACCGGACCTACACCGACGAAGAACTCAGAGAGCTCGCGCTGGAGGAGATCGTTTACAAGCCCGCGGGAGTCTATGTCAAAAAGTCCGATGAGAGCAAGGAGATGTTCTCCACAGCCATAACCTTCATAGTGTTTGGCGCACTGCTCCTGGTCTTCATGATCTTGAACGCCGTAGGCATCTTGAACATCTTCGCCGGCACGTTCTCCCTCGTAGTGATCGGTGTCCTCTCGATCGGATGTCTCGGAGTGGGCATCAACGCCATAAGCCGCGCAAAGCGCGCGGGCGCTCAGTCCGTTGAGGAAGAAAAGCTCACAAAGGCCATCAACGGGCATCTGGACAGCGTAGTGACCGAAGAGTTCCTTGCTTCATGCGACGATCCTTCGCTCTCACCCGAGTTAAACTACCTCAGAAGGACAGAGGCGATCAAAAAGTCGCTCACCGATACCTTCGGAGAGCTTGATGACACTTATATCGACAGTCTCATTGAGGATTACTACAACACCCACATCGACGCAGAGTGATGTAAGCTCTGTGCAGCATCTTTAAACTTCAGACCGAGAACAGGACAAAAGGATGAAAGCAGCGACGGCGATCAAAAACGGGATCAAGAGCATGATACGGACACCGGGAAAGACCTTGGTCTTCGCGTTGATCTTCACTGTCACATCCGCCCTGCTCTCGGTCTCTTTTTGCGTGTATACGGCTGTTTCGGGATACCTTGACGAGGCCGATGGGTATTTCCACACCATAGCAGAACTCGAGTACGAAAAAAGGGATTATTCGGATCAGACAGCCTTTGACAAGGAATTCGCAGCTGTGACCGAGGAAATCAGGGGTGAACTCGGATCCCTCATCGCCTCGGACTCTGTGATAAGATGGGAACCTGCCTCGTCTGAGGTGGCATATACCCCCCTCATCCATCGTCTCGACTCCTTTGTTCCCGATCCCGACGCTGCTGTGCTGCGTCTGACCCTCAGGGCGTACGACAAAGCTCACGACCTGTACAACGCGACTGTGGCGGAGACTCTGTATTCACGCAAAGACTACACGGACAAGCTGGTCATGTTCAGGACTGCGCAAGGCGGATACACTCTTGAGTGTCCGGGATCATATATCGTAGCGGGCCACTACTTCGCAGCAGGATTACAGTTTACCTCCTTCCATCAGGAGACCGTGCTCTATCATGACGGTGACGAGCTCGTAGAGCTTCCCCCCGAGCTCACAGGCAAGGACGACGAAGCTACGGAGGCTCTTTTCAGGCGTTATGCCGAGAAGCTTCGCATAAAGAACGACGCTTACCGCGCAGTCTGCACTTCCGACATAGAGGACACCTATCCCTTCCACCAGCAGCTGCTCATGCTCACAAAGGGCAGGTATTTCACGGATGAGGAGTACAGATCCCGCGCGCATGTGTGCATAGTTTCGGAGAGGATAGCGGGGCGCCTCGAACTGGATATCGGTGACAGTCTGCCTTTCACAGTCTTCACCTCTTCCGAAGATGTCTATGACGACAAAATGCAGACTCAGATCGACGAAGGAGACTATGAGATCATAGGCATAACAAACCACAGTGATGCCTTTCCTCTCTACGTCTTTCTCCCGGATGATTCGGTAAAAGGAAAGATCCATCCGGTCAACGGCTACACTTTAGGGACCTTTCTGCTGAAAAACGACAAGGTCAAAGAGTTCAAGGGCGAGGCCTCTTCTCTCCTAAGCCGTGGATTCAGGCTGAACATATACGATCAGGGTTACTCTGCAGCCACAGGCCCCATGGAGGAACTCCTTCTCATTTGCGTGATCTTCCTCGCGGTATGCCTTTTGCTGGCGATCTGCGCGCTGGCCCTTCAAAGCTACCTGTTCGTCTCGAAGCAGAAAGAGACCGCAAAGACCATGCACGCCATGGGCAGCGGAAGACCTCATGTGTGCGTTTACTTCTTAAGCGCCGCTATCCTTCTCACGCTCTTTGGCATCGTGCTCGGGTCGATCGTGTGCAGACTGGTCGAGGGAAAGGTCTTCGAGATCCTAAAGGAATTTATACAAAGGAATTCTTCGGATGATCTTCGCTTCTCTGCGACTAAGATCGCGGTTACAAAGACGCTCGAATTCAACCCCCTGTCATCTCCCTCAGCCTATGTTTGGGCCTCGGCGGTACTGCTTTGCGGCACTTTGATATCCACCCTGCTCATCGCGGCAAGAAGCCTTCATGTAAAGAAGCCCTCGAAGAAGAAGATCACAAAGTTTTCTCTTCCGGGACATGAGGCAGGCACATCGAAGCTTTCGGGGTTTTTCAAATACTCCCTGCTCTCCATGATGCGCGGACGGGTGCGCACCGCGGCAATACTTGTGCTCGCCGTTGCAGCCTCCCTCTTCTACTGCAATCTCTCCTCCTCCATGGAGAATTACAGGACACAGCTTGAGTCCTTCAAAGACAACACCGTGATCTGCGGAAACGCCACGGACTACAGCGGCAAGATGATCGGCAATCTGATACTTGACGGCGGAACGATATCGATGCTTGCAGCCTCCGATCTGCTCGAGAGTTCCGACTATACGACCGGTCTCGGACATATAAAGTACCTGGGTGTGGAAGGAAAGGAACAGATCCCCTACACGATCCCCGAGACAGGAAGCTATGCGTACGAGTCGGCATTCTACTGGATGCAAAGGGAGCCTGTATGGACAGGAACATCCTCGATCCTTGGAAGTCCGCTCTTTCAAAACTATGAAGGCGGCACGGTGGAGTGGCTTGAAGGCTATGGAGACAAGGATTTTATAAGTCTTTCCGACTTTGAGACGGTGATATTCGACACCCTGACCGGCAGGTTAAAGCCCGCGACAGTTTTGGGAGGTCCTCCCATCTGTGCTCTGCCCGAATCAATGATGAAAGAGTACGATATCCTGCTTGGTGACGAGATCAACTGTGTGGTAGCCATAAATCATCCCATGTGGGGTGACATGCTCTACACCGACAGGCTCAAGGTCGTTGCTTCATACAAAGGCCCTGTGAGCAGCAACATGATCTTCTCTCCGGTCACCACCGTATATCTTGATACAGATCCTTTCCCACCCGTTGAGGATTCGGGAAATGAGAGTTACTGGGTGTCAAGAAAGTACTATACGGGCAAAATGCTCACAGACTTCTATCGTCTCGGGCTTACACCGGAGCTTAACTATTCGTCCATGTCATTTGAACTGAAGGACGCAAGAAGACTCGACGAACTCAGATCGTTTATGGAAGATACCGGATTCACGTGGGTGCGCTCCGGTGAGAGGCACAAGACCTTCGCAAAGATCGACGATGAGACGTACTTAAGCACCGTTCGTTCCATGGAGAGACAGATCAGATATGTGGAGGTCCTCTACAGTGCGCTCTACCTGCTGGCCGGAGTCATAGGCGCAGTTCTCGCATGGCTCATCATCCAGTCGAGGAGGCGCGAGATCGGTCTCATGCGGGCCCTGGGAAC
This sequence comes from Lachnospiraceae bacterium, assembly GCA_017958245.1. Next base: position 3,236 of record JAGDDC010000303.1, on the reverse strand, counting down.
GCCTCATGTGCGCATAGCCTGCAATTTCCTTGCGGAGCAGTTCGTGCTGATGGCTCTCGGTCTGGGTGTCGGGGCTTTGATAGTCTCATTGACGGGCATAGGTCTGAACATAGCGGGACTCGTGCTGATATCAGCCTTTCTTGGCGTATGGACCCTGTCGTCGCTCGCGTGTCTGATCGCAGGACTTTTGAAACCGTCCTATGCGTCGCTCAACGACCCCGAATAAAGGAGGAAGTTTGAAATGGCAATCGTGGAAGTAAAAGATCTGAAATACAGATATGAGAACAAATACCAGACCGTCAATGCTTTGAACGGTGTGAACTGTTCTTTTGAGGAGGGGAAGTTCTATGCGCTGGTGGGCAGATCGGGCACGGGCAAGAGCACGCTGCTCTCGCTCATAGCAGGGCTCATGCTGCCTTCCGAGGGCGAGATACTCTTTGAAGGAGTTCCCACCTCCTCCATGGACTTAAACCGCTACCGCAGAGAGAAGGTCGCGGTCATATACCAGTCTTTCAGGCTGTTGCCGCTCCTCTCCGTCAGTGAGAACGTGACCTACCCCATGGAACTGCGCGGCTTCAAAGGAAAAAAAGCCCGCGAGAAAGCGGCCGAGCTGATAGAGAGCGTCGGGCTTCCGGCGAGCGTTTTAAACCGCTTTCCTCACATGTTGTCGGGAGGCGAACAGCAGCGCGTCGCAGTGGCACGCGCCATGAGCATGGAAACTCATCTCCTGCTCGCAGATGAACCTACGGGCAACCTTGATTCCGAAAACAGCCGCCTGATCATAGACCTGCTCCTTAAGCTGGCCCACGATCAGGAGTACTGTGTCATCGTCGTCACGCACGATCCGGAGATCGCAGCGCGCGCGGACAAAGTCTTCCGCATACGTGACGGGGTCCTCACTGAGGAGGACCCCGAGTAAACCTATATAACAGTCAAATGATCTGACTAATCGAACGAGAAGATGTCCATGAGCTCCTCCTTCGTGAGCTTGTTCACGAACACTTCCTTGGACTGTATGACTGAGTCCGAGAGGTCCTTCTTGCGCTGCTGGAGCTTGTATATCTTCTCCTCGATCGTTCCCTTGGTGAGGAGCTTTAAGACGTAGACACTGTTTGTCTGGCCTATCCTGTAGGCTCTGTCCGTAGCCTGATCCTCGACCGCGGGGTTCCACCAGGGATCGTAGTGAATGACGGTGTCTGCTCCCACAAGGTTGAGACCTGTCCCGCCTGCCTTGAGCGATATCAGGAAGAGCTGTCTCTCTCCCGCATTGAAGCTCTTCACGTAATCCATCCTGTCCGAGAGCGCGGTCGCGCCCTCCAGGTAGAAAAACTCCAACTCCTTCTTGCGAAGCTCATCGGCTATGATCTCCAGCATACTCGTAAACTGTGAGAAAATAAGTATCCTGTGTCCGTTTGCAAGGGCGCCGTCTATGAGTTCGAGCAGCAGATCGAGCTTGCCCGATCCCCCGTCGTAGTTGTCGAGGAAGGTCGAGGGATGACAGCATATCTGGCGAAGCCTTGTGAGCGCCGCGAGTATCTTCATCCTGCTCTTTTCGATGCCCTCCCTGTCGATCTCGCTGAAGAGGTCGCTGCGCACGTTGTTCATGTACGACATGTAGACCTTCTTCTGCTCCTCGGTGAGCTCGGTGATCATCTTCTCCTCCACCTTGCCCGGGAGATCCTTTAGAACGTCCTTCTTCATGCGCCTCAAGACAAATGGCCTGATCCTGCGGTTCAAAGCCGCACGGACGGACTCGTCACCCTTGAGCGCAGGCTTCTCGTACCTGTTCGCAAACTTGCTGTGGCTTAAGAGGAAGCCCGGCATGATGAAGTCAAAGATCGACCACAGTTCGGACAGCGAGTTCTCTATGGGCGTACCCGTGAGCGCAAACCTGTGCTCCGTGATGAGCTGCTTCACGGAGAGTGCGTTCTGCGAAGCAGCGTTCTTGATAAACTGCGCCTCGTCGAGGAACACCGTGTGGAACTTTATGCTCTTGTAGTGCGACACGTCCCTCCTCATCAGAGGGTAGGAGGTGATGAGCACGTCATAGTCCTTGTATGAGCCTATGAGTTCTGCCCTGACCTCGGGGGTGCCCGTCACGACGAGCGCCTTAAGCGTGGGCGAGAAGTTCTCGATCTCGTCCAGCCAGTTGTAAATGATGGAGCTCGGGCAGACTATGAGGAAAGTGTTGCCGGATCCTGCGTAGCTCTTCATGTAAACTATGGACTGCAGGGTCTTTCCGAGACCCATGTCGTCTGCGAGTATCCCGCCGAGACTGTTCTCCGAGAGCGTGCGAAGCCATCTGAAACCGACCTCCTGGTAGGCTCTGAGCTCCGCCTCGATCCCCTCGGGGATCTCGTACTCCTCATTTGTCGATCCCGAAATCTTCTCTATAAGCTCCTCAAAGTCAGCATTCTTGTCGACTCTGAAATTGCTCCCGCTGAAAGCGTCCTGCAGATAGAAAGCGCTGTGCTTGCTCAAGGTGACAGAGTTTTCGCCTATGTTCTTCGGCGAGATCCCGAGGTTGTCAAGCACTTCCGAGAGCTTTTGCATATCCTCGTCGAGGAGGTTTATAAAGCTGCCGTCCTCGAGCCTGTAGTACTTCTTCTTGACGCGCAGGGACCTGAACAGATCCTTTAGCTCGTCGCTCGACATCCCCTCCATGCCGAAGCTCATCTCAAGCATGTCGAGGCCGGAGCGGACGCTTAAGTTTATGTTGAAAGCGCCGCCCGAGCGGACCTTGATCTTCTTGAAATCCTCGGAGTAGAGAAGTGTCGCCTTCTCCTCGAGTGCGCTCCTGCTGCCTGTTACGAACTCGTAGATCGAGGCCTCGTTCTTCAGGTAATAGAAAGTGCTCCTCGCCTCAAAACCGTAGTCTTCGAGCGTCGCCATGACGCTCTCCTCGGCCTCTTTGTCCCTGACGAGGATGATGAAGTTGGTCTTCGGGTTCTCAAAGCACCCGAATTCGTATTCGCCGTACTTAAACCTCAGATCGGCCTTTATGCCGTCCCGGTATTTGTCAAAGTAGATGACGGACTCGAGGTCGTACTTTACGTAACGCTCCTTGAGCTCCTCGGGCACCTCTATCTCCATGCTGCCCGAAAGCTTCGGAAGGACCTCCTCTAAGAAGCGCTGCTTGCCCTCTCCCTCGAAGACCAGCGGCCCCTTGTCTCCGCCGAGCACGTTGAACAGCGGGACATAGTTGTGCCTGAAGCGCTCGTCCGGCATGAAGTGGC
>JAGDDC010000302.1 GCA_017958245.1 Lachnospiraceae bacterium | reverse complement strand
TGGCGAGGAACTCCTGCTCGGTCATGCCGCACCTTGCGCATGCTTTCTGACTGTACTTTATCTCCTCGAGGCCCTTTGCGTAGTTTGCGAGTATGCCCGAGAGCATGTTCCCAAACGACAGGCCCGGGATCTTGGTCTCTTTGCTCGCAAAGCCCTGGTAGACAGATGCGCAGTCCTCGCACAGATGCTGTTCGTGCTTTTCGCCGTTTATGACCTCGGTGTAGAAGATCCTGGCTTTTTTCTGTTTGCATATATCACAAAGCATGGCTGCCTCCTTTCGCGGTCTGCGCAGTCAGTTTATGCCCGAGAATTCGTTCAGGACTTCGTCCGCTATCTCGTGTATCTCCTCTCTGGAGACGTTCTTGCAGACGGCCTGCGCGAGTATGACTCTCATCTGGTCTTTCAGTCTGTCGAGCGCCTCGAGCTTGTCCATATCGATCGATATCACCGCCCCGCGCCTCCTGTCAAGCGTTAGATACCCCTCCTGTCTGAGTATCGCGTATGCTTTGTTTACGGTGTGCATGTTGATCCCGATCTCTTCCGCCATGTCGCGCACGGAGGGAAGGCTGTCGCCGTTCCTGATCGTGGCGTTGGCTATGGCGCAAATGATCTGGTTTCGAAGCTGGATGTAAAACGCCTCGTCGCTGCTCTCGTCTATGTAGTAGATCACACTTACCGCCTCCTGACTGTCTCAAAGCCGTGTCCCGCAAATGATGCCGTTCACGTCAACTGTTTCATCTGTTATACACATAGTATAACAAAACGCTCCGTCTGTCAAGATTTGTGCCGTCTTCGTCCTCAATCATCCTATGCTTATATCATCCCAGATCGAGCGATCCCCTCTCCACTGTGATGCCGGAATTGCCTATCAAGCCTCTGACTCTGTTTAAGACACCGTGCAGTTCTTCTTCGGTGATCCCTGTCACACCGTCAGCGTACTTCATGACGACGGTGACTATTCCGCCGGTTCCCGCGACAGTGCCCGCATTCTCAAATCTGACGGTCATGTCTGCTACCGCCTGGTTCTCAGCGGTCTTTACACAGGCAAAATCAAATCTGCTGCCGGTATTCAGCGTGAGCTTGCCGCCCGACTCTATCTTCACAGTGCCGCCTAAGATCGTGCTCACAGAAGCCGCGACATCGGCCCCGTCGCTTATGGTGAACGCCTTCCCCGAAGCGGGTTCGAGCACTGCGTTCATCGTCAGATCGATATCACGAACGGTGACGTTATCTGTCAGCGTGACAAATGACATGTCAGGTGTGCGTCCCGTGCCTAAAAGAGGCTTTTCCGTAACTGTCCAGATCGCCTCGAGGCCATACACCGAATCCGTCGTATATGAGCGCTCTCCGATCGAACGGTATGAACCCGGCACAAAAACTCCGTCATAGGTGAAATAATAAGTGTTTCCGAATTTGAGCGAAGGGAAGTAAGCGAGCCCGCTGCCCGTCTCCTCTTCTTTGTTGATGATACTGAACCTGAAACCGTGCATCTGGTTATATGTTCCCAGGTTCGCGAAGGTTGACTCTGTCAGGGCGTTCCCGTCCAATATCAGGGATGCGTCCTCGGGTATCCTGATCCTGACGTCAGGATCGCCTGAATCATCCGAGACATCGATCGTGATGGCGAACTCACCGTTTGCAGGGTTCACCCCATGATTTGCCGCCTTGAGAGTGAGGCCTGCTATAGAGATCTTTCCTCCGAGCATGACTGTGATCTTGCCGCTCTGGATCGATGATCCGCTGTCGTTCGAGGCAAGATATATATTTCCTCCGTCGCTCTTATGGTCTGTGATGTTGTCTATGACGAGCTCCGCACCGTTCTTTATCACAACCTCTGTCCCGACAGCCAGTTCCACACAGGTCTCGGGATCGACGGACACCCTGACTCCGTCAAAGACAACGGGAGTGTTTGCCACAGGGGTGACCACGATCGGTTTTTTGCCTCCGTACGCCGCTTCTCCCGAAACGCTATCTGCCGCCTTGATAGTCATAGGGCCTGTTTTTATATTCCTGATCTGCTCCGGAGTCTCTGCAACTGTCTGCTTGCCGGGCCACGAAGGTTTTCCCTGCGAAGGGTTATTATCCTTGTCTTTATCCTTTTTATCGCCGTCTCCGTCGCCGTTTCCGCCGCCTTCTCCGCCTCCTTCTTCCTCTTTGCCTTCCTCTTTCTTTCCGTCGCCTTCCTCGCCTTCTTCTTCCTTCTTGTCCCCTTCCTCCCCGTTTTCATCGGAGGGAGTCTCTTCTACATATCCTACATAATTGTCGGATTTGTATTCCTCACCTTTACGGACATACGTTTTCTCGCCTTCACTGTCGGTTATGACCACTTTCTTTTCGCTGTTGTTTTCGAGCTTGACACCCGCATCTTCATTTTTGAGCTTGAGCGTTGAGTTTTCCGCCCCTTTTTCAAGCTTAAGTTCCAGATCGCCATAGGCATTTACCTTGATGGGAAGCTCGGAAGTGATCAAAGCGCCCGCGCCCTCCGGTTTGACGGTGGCTTCGACCTCTTGTTCTGAGGTGCCTGAAAAGTTGACCTCTGCCGGTGCCCCGACATAGAGCCTGCCAAGATCTCCGTTCTGCTCAACGTTCACCTTCAATTCTCCGTTTACATCGACACGACCTATCTCTCCGTTGTTGACTATCTTGACATCACCGGTTTCGGATGCGAGCTTGAGCTTCTCGACCTTTGAACCCTCCATCGCTTTGAATGTGAGTTTTTCGTCGTTTACAGTGATGTTGTTGCCTGAAGCATATTCCTTCACGGTCTTTGCTTCATTTATCACGATGCTTCCCACCGTGCCCTTGCTGTTGAAGGTCGCGTTCTTCGCGTTTACGACGATCTTTAGATCGCCGTTGCTGTATTTCGCCGCAAGGGTAAAAGATACCTTCGCATCGGTCTTGATGATGATCTTCTTGTATTTTCCGCTCTTTAAAGCTTTTACAAACTCCTCCTGAGTAGACACGGTGATCGATGTCTTTGCTTTCTTTTTCGCAGCGGACACCGCCGTGGTAGAAAACAGCCCCGCAAAGAGCGCGAGTATCGCCGCAAACACCAACATCTTCTTTAAAACCTTCTTCATGTGACCCTCCTTTTCCGGCAAAACACATATGGGATACATCAGTCTCCGATATCGTCCCCTCGTCTCCTGGTCCTTAAAAACAGCCTTATCACAAAGATCAGCAAGAGTGCGCAGAGCGCGCAGAGTATGATTATCACGAAGGTCAGCACTCCGACCTTCTGCTCATATTCTCTTATCACTTCCTTGTCGATCTCCGAATACGATTCATTTGCGGTGACCGCTATCCTGCTCGTGAGACTCCCGCTCTCGAAGCGCTGGATAGTCTTTTCTACGCGGTCATAGCAGTACAGCCCGGGCTCGCCGTTCTCGTTCTCGAGCACCATCAGCAGATACGCATCGTCAGGCGCATCCGTCTTGGCGTACGCGGTCACGGCCTCTCCGTTCATCACGACGGCGGTCTTCTCATACCCCTCCGGGAGGTTGAAATCCTTCGGGAGCTCGCAGGCCTTGAACTCGTACCTGCCGTAGATGTAGATCACACCATCTATGTTCTTGAGCCCCACCATGCTCGGATCCGCCTCGACCTCTGTCTCTGACACGGTCGGTTCGGGTGTGGGCGTGGTCGGCAGCTCCTCCCGCACGCAGTAGATCACGTATTTCATCTCGTTGCCGTTCTCCGCGGTGACGGTCACCGTGATCCTGTTCTGGCCGACGATCAGATCGTTGTTGCCCTCTAGCGATATGGTTGATGCGAGGTCCGAAGCGTGGGCGCTCACTATGAGCTTCGTAGTCTCATTTCCGACGAAGACCTTGTACTCGGTCTTCTTCGCGTCAAACTCGGGATCCAGGGTGCCCGGATTGCAGCGCAGATCCGCGAGGGTTGCGTCTGACGAGGCCACCACGGGGGAAGTTACCTCGACGGAAGTCGTGACTACGGCCACGGACATGAGATAGCCCTCCTCATACTCGTAGAGCTCCGGACTGTAGAGGAAGCCGAACTCTCCCGTCCCTCTGGCTGCAGCTTTGAACTGGAGCGCGTACCTGCGCTCCGTGAGCTTGGGCTCCTCGGGATTGTCGGTGATCTTGAGTGTTCCGTCGCCGCCCGCAACGCATTCGGGCCCGCCCAGATACTCAAAGAGATCCCTGTCGTAGGTAAACATCGCCTCGAAGTTTCCCGAGAGGATCTCGGAAGTCACTGTTATAAAGATGTTCACGCGGTCCCCGACGCTCACGCTCGGCGTGTCGGTGGAGATCACTATGTCCGCGCTCGAAGCGCGCGCCCTCGCGGGAGCTGACAGTCCCGAAAAAAACATGACAAGAACTGCCATCAAAGTGATGACAGTTCCCGTTCTATACAGCTTAAAGCTCTTTCTGTTCAATGATTTCATATGCAGTGGGGATCCCCCTTCTATGATTCTTCCCGTGTCCCTGCGGTCCGGAGTTTGGGCTCAGTCTCCCTCACCCGGGGCCTCCGGTATGACGGGCTCATGCCCGCAGCACTCTCGAGGCTCAGCCTCCCTCACCGGTGGGCTCCTGCTCTCCTTCGGGGTCCGGTGTCGGTTCGTCTGCGGGAGCAGCCTGCTCGCGGACCACGTTCAGCACGTATTTCCTCACGTCCCCGTTCTCCGCGGTCACCTTCACACGGATCTTGTTCTCGCCGAACTCCAGCGGGTAATCCGTCTCCGAAGCCACCGTCGCAAGCTTGCTCACGGGCTTTGCCGAGACGTGGAGCACCTCCGTGTCCGTGGGTACTATCAGGTCGTATTGCTGATCCTTCGTCATGTCAAATGACGGAGTCAGGGCGAACTCTTCTCCGGCGAGTGAACTCACGGTGAGGCTCTTCAGCCAGTTGTTCGGGTTGTATGCCTTCTCGGGGACCGGACAGGGTTTATCCGGCATGTTGTCATACACCGGGATGGAGAACACTATGGCAGTGTTTCCGGGGTCCGTGTACGCGTTGAACACTTTCATGCCCTCTGCGTAGGGTGCTTCGACATTTGTCATGTACTGATGTATGTATCTGTTCTCCTCCGTCACGTTGAACTTCTGGAGGTATATGGTGTCCTGCCCCCTGTTTATGTAATTATACCCGATATAGAACGACCCGCCAAGTATCGCCCTGTACCTGTCGGTCCAGGGTATCAGGCAGTTCTGCTTGAGGAACGCGCTTGAAGGACCGTTTTTTGCGAAGCGGAGGCCATTTGCGATGTTGCCTCCGGGCACGGTGCTGTCGTTCGCACCGATGTTGTAGAAGTTGTAGAGGCCCTCAAGGCCTTCAACCGTTCCGCTCACGGAGTTCGACATGGCGTTCTTTCCGATCGTCACCTCCTGCTTCACGCGGGAAGCCAGGTGGTAGGGGCTCACACCCGAGTACAGCGCGGCCATCATGAAGGTATCCGCATAGCTGATGGTCCTGGTCACCCCCAACGCGTCGACGAAGTCGTAGGATGTGTCTGCCATCGCGGTGTTCCTGAGCACGTTTTCAACACCCTCCTTCGAGTGATGAAAAGGGTTGTAAGCCAGCACTTCAAACTGGAATATGAGGTTTTCTTTCAGGAAATTGCGCGGGTCCATGTAGTATTCTATGGCTTCCTTTGAAGCCGAGACCCAGGTTGAACCGTCGTAAGGTATGAAGGTGTCCGTCTTCCAGTTGTATGCGTGATCTCCCAGAGACTTCCACTCCACGCTCTTAGTGTTCGGTATGAGATTGCGTCCGACCTTGCACTCTTCAGCGATGACCGTGTTCCAGTCGAGACCTGTGTGATATGCTTTGAACTCCCATTTGGGATAAAGGGCATGAAGGTCGCGGAGCGCCTGTCTGTAGCTCTCCGGGAAGCCTTCCTTGTCAAGCTTTTCTTCTATCTGACCGTCGGGAAGAGCAGCGGTGCCATCACCGCTGCTCATAAGACCCAACTCACTTGCGTTTTCTATATAACCCGATTTTGTGTAGCCTGTGTATTCCGCTCCGTCGTACATGAACTTTATGAGTACCCAGTTTATGTTCTCCGCAGAGACTGTATCGAGCACTATGACCGCCTGCCCCGGATACAGGGGCAAGGGCCCCGACATATCCGGCAGAAAGAGCATCGAAGACCTGTGGGACGCTTCTTTCCAGACATAAGCACTGGGACAATCCTCCGCTATGTAGGCGTTGGCCCCTTCGATAGAGGTGTCATGCTCCTCGGGCGCGGGCTCCACCGTGGGCGGATCGAGCGTCGGATCGGGAGTGGGCTCCGGTGTGGGAGTCGGCTTGACCGTCTTCTGAGCAGTCGATACGAGCTCTACGTTGATCGCTTTGACGTAGCCGGTCTTCTTCTTGCTTCCATACTTAAAACGGATCTTGAACCATTTCTCGTTGTTCACCGTCGTCTCCTCGAGTATCGTGAGAGTCTTTGCCTTGCCGGGCTTTATCGCCTTGCCCTTCGCGGTCTTTAGCTTTCCGGACTTCGTGTCGGCCTTCTTGTAGACCGTGAGCTTCTTCAGTCTGCTCTTCGCGGTCGTCTTGTCCGTGAGGTTCAAGGCGACGTAATCGCTCAGGACGTACCCCGTCCTGTTCTTCTTGTCGATCTTTGTCTTTACCTTGTACCAGCGCTGCTTCTTGCCGTCGACCTTTATGATCTTCGCGCCGGTCACCGTCACATCCGTTCCCTTCGAGAGCGTAGTGATTTGCTGTTTTGTGGTTCCTGCGCCCTTCCTGAGGGTGAGCACGGTCGCTGTGACCTTGCCCGGGAACTTCTTTACCTGCTTGGCAGTCCCGGCCTCAGTGGGCTCGGGTGTCTCCGTAGGTTTAGGAGCCTCCGTGGGCTTCGGTTCCTCCGTGGGTTTTGGTTCCTCTGTGGGTGTGGGTGCCTCTGTGGGCTCCGGAGCTTCCGTGGGTTTTGGTTCCTCTGTAGGTGTAGGTTCGGGAGTCTCTGTAGGAGTGGGTGTTATGGTCGTCGAGATGTACAGTGCGAGCGAATAACCCTTATAGGTCTTGCCGTAGAGCTTCACCGATATGTAATACCACTCTTCGCCCGATGCAAGTCTCACACTGTCAAGGACCTTGACTTCCTGCATGTTCTCGAGGAGTATCTCCTGTCCAACCTTTTCCCCGCTCGTGTAGACCAGCGGCTCACAGCCGACGCCGTCGGTGCCCGGGGCTTTTCTTATCCTGAGCCCGGTCTGCGCCGTGACATATCCCGTCTGTGTCGCGCTCGCGCTCTTTGGCTGCCCCTGGCTCACAAAGCCTATCACCATGGCAAATAAGAGCGCTATGACTATTGACTTTTTATAGTTTCCGAACCTGTTCATGTTGTCCTCTGATAGTTGTTTTTGTTTTCAAATGTGTCCCGCCTCATCATAGCGGTCCCATATGGCATTTTTATGATGTTTTCCGATCAGTTCCGAGTCTTCCGCACGAGGATCACGCAAGCTGTGCGAGTCCCAGTATGTAGCTCACCAGGTAGATCAGCATCCCCAGGCCGCTCGTCACTATGCCTGCTATCGGGAAAGCGTAGAAGATGTCCCTCTCCCTCAGGCTTATGAGCCCGAGTATAAAGCCCACGATCGACAGGATCGCCATACAGAAACCTGTCACGCCGACCGAGAACCCTGCATTGCCCCCGGACATCTGGGAGATCAGGGCCAGAACTATGTAGGCCAGTACGGCTACGACCCCCGCCCCCAAGGAGACAAAGGCCTTCACCGAATAGTGCCTTCCCTGAAATTTTAACTTGCCGTGCCTCAAATGCTTCTTCTCCGTTCTATGAAAGTCTCGCAGCGAGCTCCTTTGAGAGCTCCTCGTAACCGGGCTTGCCAAGGAGAGCGAACATGTTCTTCTTGTAGCTCTCTACGCCCGGCTGGTCGAAGGGATTGACCCCCAGCATATAGCCGCTCACGCCGCACGCAAACTCAAAGAAGTAGAAGAGTTCGCCGAGGCAGTGCTCGTTCTTTGCGTCGATCCTGATCTCAAGATTGGGCACTCCTCCGTCGGTGTGTGCGAGCCTTGTGCCCTTCATGGCCGACTTGTTCACGAAGTCCACGCTCTTGCCCGCAAGGTAGTTGAGACCGTCGAGGTCAACTTCCTCGGCCTCGATCGTGATCTCGCGGCCCGTGTCCTCCACAGCGAGCACGGTCTCAAAGATCGTTCTCGCGCCGTCCTGTATGAACTGTCCCATCGAGTGGAGATCGGTCGTCAGATCGACTGCTGCCGGGAAGATACCCTTTCCGTCCTTGCCCTCGCTCTCGCCGTAGAGCTGCTTCCACCACTCAGCCACATAGTGGAGCGACGGCTCGTAGTTTGCGAGTATCTCTATGCTCTTGCCCTTGCGCAGGAGGATGTTCCTGACTGCGGCGTATCTGAGTGCATCATTTGCGTCGAAGGCGTTGCCCAGACACTTCTCGCGCATGCAGGCTGCGCCCTCCATCAGCTTGTCTATGTTCGCGCCGCTCACCGCTATCGGGAGCAGGCCCACTGCCGTGAGCACGGAGAACCTTCCGCCGACGTCATCGGGCACCACGAAAGTCTCGTAGCCCTCCTCGTCAGCGACCTTCTTGAGCGCTCCCCTGGCCTTGTCCGTGGTCGCGTAGATCCTGCGCGCGGCCTCTTCCCTGCCGTATTTCTCGATCAGTTTCTTCTTGAACACTCTGAATGCGATCGCAGGCTCGGTGGTCGTTCCGGACTTGCTTATGATGTTGA
>JAGDDC010000301.1 GCA_017958245.1 Lachnospiraceae bacterium | reverse complement strand
CGATCTTGTCTTCTATGAAGTCGTGATGGAAAAACGCGATGATGATGCTTATCTTGTAACAGGTAACATGAAGCATTATCCTGTTCGGGATTTCATTGTCACACCCGCAGAAATGATAGCCATAATAGAAAACACACCCGGAGTGTCATAACTCCGGGTGTTCTGCTGTCTTGTTCTGTTTTACTTCTTGAAATTGTACATGAGATTGTAACTGTCCGGTACGTCCTCATCGAAATATCCCGTGTCGACGAAACCGGTCTTCTCGTATACGTGCAGCGCCACCTAATCGTTCATCTTGACACAGACTACGACGCAATCGTATTGGCGTTCCTTTTCAAGCTCGGAAATGATCAGCTTCAGCGCCTCGGTCCCATATCCTTTCCCCTGAAATCTGCGGTCGATCATGAACTGCTGGAGATCATAGCATGCGGGCTCATCGTCCATGTCCTTCACCAGGGCGAGTCCGACGGGGGCGGCATCATTTGCGATGCCGATGACGCGCGCCCTGCAGGTGCGGTAAACGTACCCTCGCGCGATGATCCCAATGTTGTCTGCCAGAAAGCCTTCCTGACTCTTGTCAACGGAAAGCGAGGCAAAAGCCATCCAGTTGTCTTCGTTGATGTCAACTAATCTGAGCATCTTTTGTACCTTGCCGCAGGCATGGTGCCCATCGATGACGTGAGTCGCCACGCTTCGCATGGTGACAGAGCCTGCCACGGCATCGATGAGAGTTTGAAAGTCTTACTTTCAAACTCTATCCTCCGTTTTTTTATTGGAGGGTCAGATCTCGTGGGCCCTCCTGACACGATCTGTTTTCTTCACAAAAGATCACTCCTTTCCTTGATATGACATGCAAAGCTTCTCCAAATGACGCATTCCCTGTAGTATACAACAGATTGCCCGAGTGTTCAACTGTAAGCTCATCATTGCTTTTTTCGATGAACATGGTATAATACTTCCATCAATCAACAGGAGGCTTGCCATGCTCAAGAAGAAGCTCAGCGACAACTGCATATTTGCGTTCTCACCCGAGACTGAGCCGCTGTTTGGCGTCTACAGCCTGCTCGCAGGCGAGGAGGTCCACCACCTCTGCACCGACCTGTACGGCGAGAAGCAGATCGCAGCCTGGAAGAAGCGCTACCGCTTCCTGTTTGAGACCTTCGAGGCCGTAAAGAGCCTCATACCATTCACTTTCTTTGACATCCTGCTCGACAGGTTCAAGGAAGGCTTCACCGCAGAGGGATTCCGCGACTACATCCTCTCCCTTCCCGAGGACGAGCGCGTCTTCAGACAGGCAGAATGGGGATATCTGTGCGGCGCGACGCAGAAGGACATCCTTCGCGCGCTGAAAGATGACGGGGCGCTTGACGCGCTCTACGCCAAGGTTGAAGAAAAAGTCCCGAGTTTCCTTGGTTTCACCTCGTTCGTTAGACAGAGCAGGCGCTACTATGAGGAGTTTTTTGCCCTCGCAGACAACCTCGACACCCCTCTTCTTCGCGACACCCTGAAAGAGCATGAGAAGCAGATCGACGCATTCCGCGAGCAGGTCATCTCGAATCTCGATTCAAATGACGGACTCGAGTGTTCGCAGAAGCTGATGGGGAAGACCTTCCACAACAAGGGCCCCTACGAGCAGTTCTGGTTCCTGCCTTCGCTCCTGCTGCCTTTTTCTTCCTGCAGGTTCTTCTACGACAACGGCAGGAAGCACAACCGCCAGCTCCTGTTCTGCAGCATCCGCGAGCCCGAGAAGGGCCGCGAGGACACGATCGCCGCGCTCAAAGCGCTCTCGGATGAGACCAGGTATCAGATCCTCATGTTCCTTGCAAAGCAGGGCCCGGTCAACGGGCAGGACATAGCCCGCAAGTTAAAGCTCGCGCCCTCCACCGTCTCGCACCACATGACAGAGCTCAAGGAGCGTGGCCTCGTCACCGAGGAGCCTGTAAGGACCGCCAAATATTACGGCATATCAAGAAAAGTCATCGGGACGCTTTTGAAGACGGTCGAGAGCGATCTGAAACTCGGCGACTGAGCATTTTCTTTTTCGTCATTCATCGAAATAGAACAGATCGTCAAAATCACATTCCAAAACTATGCAAAGGATCTTTGCGAGTTTCGCGGACGGACAGTATTCCAGAGTCTCGATCGAACTTATCGTGTTTCGTGAGACCCCTGCCTCTTCCGCAAGCCTTGACTGAGACCATCCCCTTGCGGAGCGATGGTCTTTTAGTCTGTTTTTCAGAATCAATTCATTATCCATAAGTCAACCTACATAACAATTCTTTTTATGTGCATCACAAGCATGAAAACGCCTATCGCGAGACATAAGAGCGCGATCACCAGATCCCTTCTCCGTCTGTTCTTCAGGTACCGGTAGATGTTTGACAAGCCTTCGCCCAGAAGCACTACCGCAAAGATGTCATATGAGACTATTCCCTGAGTGTAGTTGAAAACTGCCATGATCAGGCCGATGGCTGCGACAGAGATATATCCGACGGCATCTCCCTTTCTTTCGTTGAGTTTCTGCCCTTCATCGTATTTCCCTTGAGTGTTCTTAAACCTTTCCAGTGCTTCCCTATCGTTCATTTGTATATCTCCTTTGCCAAGTATGTTTTGCAAAACCAATATACCACCTGCCAAGTATCCTTGTCAACCATTTTTTTCAGAGCAAAATGCTATTGACAAATTACATTATTTCGATTATAGTCTTATTCGATATATATCGAATATACATTTGAGATCGGAGGCAGATCATGGATACTATCATCGAAGTAAAGGATTTAAAGCGCGAGTACGTGACACGCCGCGGATTCATAAAGAAAGAAAAGCGCGTGGTAAAAGCGGTGGACGGTATATCATTTGCGGTTGAACGGGGCGAGATCTTCGGGCTGCTCGGGCAGAACGGCGCGGGGAAGACCACGACGATCAAGATGCTCACCACTCTGCTCGCTCCGACCGAAGGGACCTGCAAAGTCCTGGGCTGCGATACTTTCGTCGAGGAGAATCGCATCCGCACGAAGATCAACTTCATCTTCGGCGG
>JAGDDC010000300.1 GCA_017958245.1 Lachnospiraceae bacterium | reverse complement strand
TTTATGCAGTTTGAACTTTAACCATAATATTATATCATACTATATTAAAAAATTGTATACGGAATTAATATAAATTTTTGTGAAATTGTTAATTTTTAAATAATAAAAAAAGCAGGCAGACTTTTTTGTCTGCCTGGATGGTATTGTAATTATTCGAATGCGTCGAATATGTATGCCTGAATATCTCTTCTTACGTTATAATCGGAGTTATCGTAAACGTTATGAGCCGTCTGTTTAAGATTTGTCGAATATCCGTTGGCATACGCATGCTCGCCGGTTACGTTGACGTAATAAGTACGAAGGTAACCGTTGGAATCTTTATACGTGATATACGGTCTGACGACAAATTCCGTTTCGTAATAATCTTTTGTATAGCCTGTAACGTAAATCGAATAAACGCTGTAGCCGTTGTACATTTCATATTCAACAGCAGCGGGAACCGTTACGATTCCGCCGGAAGAAAGGAACTCGTTACTCTTCGAACTCTTGACAAGCTCGCCTTTAAGCGAAGATTTTCTGACGACTACCGCACCGTATCCGATATCCTTGGACGGAACTGAAGAGCCGAGAACGGCATTATCTTCATGAAGCTTCTTGAGATTTGAAATGAGAGAAGACGAGATCTTGACGAAGAATCTCAGGCCGACGTTTTCGGAATCCGCTTTGACTCCCACGTCTTCAAGCTCGAATGAAGATGAAATTTCTTCATCTCCGATGCTATCGGCGGGATCGGAAGGAATATCGCGATGGTCTTCATCTCCGCGGTGCTTGTGATAGCGACGCTCATCGGATTCGGCCTTGTGCAGAATTTTGCATCAAAGCCCGAGAGTCTGATCAACATGATGGCCTTTGAGATGGGGACCGACTGGGTGATACAGGTGACACCAGGGGATATAGCGGACGAGTTAAGAGAGGTTGAGGGTGTCGAAAACGTCCTGACCTTCACGGGTTTTGAGCCCACCATAAGCTTTGGCGGCAAGGAGAGCATGCACTATTGCTATGCCGTGGATGACATGAACAACACGAGACAGACCCTGCTGCTCGAGGGCAGGTACCCTGCGACCGGGAACGAGATCATGGTCACCCCGGGCATCGCTGAGGACCTCGGCTTAAAAGTCGGCGACGTGGTCACAGTCGAATACGCCGGAAGGAAGGCGGATTATCTGCTGACAGGCATAAACCAGAGGATGCAGCGCATGGGCAGATCGATGTATATGCTGATAGACGGCGCGAAGAAGCTTGTGAGCGGAGACATAACCGCAGGCTACAACTATTATGTGACCGCAGAGGAAGGCATAACCTACGAAGAGATCAAGGAGAGGATAGATGCCCACATAGACACGGACAAGACAAAGATAATCCACAGCGACATCTATTCCACTATGTTGAGCACGATCCAGACTGTAAATGTCTCACTCAGAGCAGTGTGTCTCGTGGTCATAGTGCTGACAGGAATCATCGTTGCTTTCGTCGAGTCTTTAGTGATACGCACGAAGATCAGCCGCGAGTGGCACGGCATGGGCATCTCCAAGGCGCTCGGTCAGACAAGCAGGGGGATGCTCGTTCAGATCATGCTTTCAAACACCCCTGCGATCCTGCTTGGCGCCATCATCGGAGGCCTCGTTTCCACGGTGGCGGGAAGCGGTCTTGTAAAGGCTGCGTTCTCACTCTTCTCGATCAAGAAGATCGACTTTGATATCTCGCCACTCTACATACTCATCACAGTGGCCGGTATCGTGCTCATAGCCATGATCACCTCGGCTGCGGCCGGGCTGAGGGTCAGGAAACTAAAGCCTGTGGAAATGATCACCGAAGAGTAAGAAACACAGTATTTGAAAGTGTCATGGCAGTCTCGCAAGAGATTGCTTTGACACTTTTTTTAGTAAGGGTTAGAATTATATGGAAAGATCATTTGAGGAGAGGGTGCCATGCATTTTAACTGTCTGATCGTAGACGACGAGGAAGAGCTTGCCAAGATGGAAGCCGAATACTTCCGCATGTTTGATATCTCAACGGAATACGTGACCGGGGCAAAGGCTTGCTATGACTTCCTCGAGAAGAACACTGCGGACCTGATGCTGCTCGACATCAACTTAGGCGACGGTTCGGGGTTTGAGATCTGCAAGAAGGTGAGGGAGAAGCACAACATCCCGATCCTCTTCATAAGCGCGAGACAGAGCGATGATGACGTGCTGGTGGCGCTGAGCACCGGGGGCGATGACTATATCAAAAAGCCCTGCAGCCTTGCAGTACTGCTGGCCAAGGTCAAGATCAACTTAAAGCGCGCGCAGCAGCTAAAGAGCATGAAAGAGGACCGCGAAGGCGGGAAGGACGAGGACTTCTGTCTGGACGAGCCCACCATGTCCGTGATACTTAAAGGTCGCGTGATAAGCCTCAAAGCCAAGGAGTTCGCCCTGCTCAAATGCCTTTACGAACACAGGAACACCATCGTCACGAAGGACACGCTCTTTGACGAGGTCTGGAAGGACACGTTCTACTCGGACGCCACGCTGAACGTCCACATAAGGAAACTCAGGGAGAAGATCGAAGAGAACCCCAACTCCCCCAAGCTCATCAAGACGGTGTGGGGCACGGGCTATATGTTGGAAGTATAAAAAACAGTACAAGATATGAAGGAAATGAAAAAAGCGCTGATCGCATACACTGTGATCATGATCGCGGCAGCAGCCTTGATGATCGCGGGAGTGAGGAATTACTCCTTCGACATGGGAAATGCGGCTACATACAGCGATGAGGAACTGAATATCTACAAGTCGATCCGCGACAACCTGAGCAAAGCGCTCGAAGACGGCAGAACAGAGGCTCTGAAGTGGATGTGCATCTTCTGGGCGGTACTGTTTGTCGGAGGGTACCTGCTCTTTTACGTGTTTTACAGGAAGCAGATCAAGCCGATCAGGGAGCTCGAGGCCTTCGCGACCGAGATCTCAAAGGGAAACCTCGACATAGCGCTTCCCATCAGGCATGGAGACGGGAACGGATCATTTGTCGAGAGCTTCGATATGATGCGCGAGGAGCTAAAGAGCGCCAGAGAGAGGGAAATGGCCGCCGAAAAGGCAAAGCGCGAGATGGTCGCGGAGCTGAGCCATGACCTGAAGACTCCCGTTGCCACGATCAAGGCAACCTGCGAAGTGCTCGAGATGACCTATAAAAAGAAGGTCGGGGAGATACAGGCGGGGACGGATAAAGGGGAAGAAGGCCGCCCCGAAGCCGTGAGGGCCGGCCTTCACGAGGCCGAGAACACCCTCGAGAAGATCGGATACATATCATCCAAGATCGAGACCATTAACAAGCTCGTGGAGAACGTGCTCCACGCAAACATTGACGACCTCGAGGAGGTGAAGGTCAACGTCACCGAGTGCGAATCGGGGAGGATCAAAGGGTTCTTCGAGGGCTTGAAGGACTACGGGAACATCATCTTCGACAACGAGATCCCCGAATGTCTCGTCTACATGGATCTGCTCAGGATGGAGCAGGTAGTCGACAACGTGGTCGGAAACTCCTTCAAATACGCGGGTACGGATATACATGTGTCCTTCGCGCTCTCAAACATCGAGGCGGAGGGAAAGGCTGAGCGCTTTGTCGAGATAACGGTGAAGGACTCAGGCCCCGGTGTCCCGGAGGACGAGCTGCCGCTCATCGTCGGTAAATACTACCGCGGCAGATCTGCCGCAAACAAACCCGGCTACGGCCTCGGTCTCTATCTTGTAAAGACCTACATGGAGAAGCAGGGCGGAGGCATGGAGTGCTTCAACGACAACGGGTTCACCGTGAAGCTGTATGTGAGGAAGGTGTGACTTTCAAATGAAGGAGATAACCTACGCGGACATGAAGAGCCTACCCGAGGGCTCATACGAGATCATCGACATCAGGGATGAGGGGCGGACAGCATACGGGATGATCCCCGGTGCGATAAACATCTTTGAGGGCGATCTTGAAGAAAGCGGGGAGCTTGCGCGGATACCAAAGGACAGGAAGCTCATCTTTTACTGCGAGATAGGCAGAAGATCGAGGGAAATGGACGACACCGCAGGGGTTCTCGAGGGACGCGACTGCTACAGTCTCGCGGAAGGCTATGTGGGCTTTGTGAGGGCAGGACTTAAAGCCTGCGATGGAGGCGAAGACAGGCAGAAAAAGGCCGAGGAGAGCATCAGAAAAAAGTTCCACAAGCAGCTTTTCTCCCCATTTGCGAGAGCGTGCAAGAAGTACAGGCTCATCGAAGAGGGGGACCATATAGCGGTGTGTATATCGGGAGGAAAGGACTCCATGCTCATGGCGAAGCTCCTTCAGGAGATCAGGCGCCACAGGCACGTGAACTTTGACCTGACCTTTCTTGTGATGGACCCGGGCTACAACAGGGAAAACAGGGCACTGATAGAGAGCAACGCCGAGGCGCTCGGAATCCCGATCACCGTCTTTGAGAGCACGATCTTTGACACGGTGGATGTGATAGAAAAGAGCCCGTGCTACCTCTGCGCGAGGATGCGGCGCGGGTATCTCTACAGCAAGGCGAAGGAGATGGGCTGCAACAAGATCGCGCTCGGGCATCATTTTGATGATGTCATAGAGACGATACTTATGGGCATGATCCACGGTGCGCAGATCCAGACCATGATGCCGAAGCTCCATAGCACCAACTTTGAAGGGATGGAGCTCATCAGGCCGCTCTATCTGGTCAGGGAGGCGGACATCTGCGCGTGGAGGGACTACAACGACCTGCATTTTCTGCAGTGCGCATGCCACTTCACGGACACGTGCACTACCTGCCACGAGGACGGGACCACGTCCTCCAAGCGTCTCGAGACAAAGAAGCTCATAGCCGAGCTCAAGAAGACCAACCCCTACATCGAGACAAATATCTTCAGGAGCATGGAAAACGTCCAGCTCGACACCGTCATAGAATACAAGAAGGACGGCGTCCGCCACAATTTCCTGGACGAATACTAGGTGACAGTTGGGGACAGACCCTAATTGTCACGGTGACAA
>JAGDDC010000299.1 GCA_017958245.1 Lachnospiraceae bacterium | reverse complement strand
GTGTCCTGAAACTTGCAGGGGACGCGGCCGTGATCTCGTCTGAGGCGCTTGCCAGCTACCATCCGCTGATACAGAGGGAGATAGTGCGAGACCTCCTCGGAAGGGTCGCAGGGAGGTTGAAGGACATCACCGCGGCACACGTGGCAGAGGTCGCGGAGCTCGCCGGAGCGCAGTCGGGGAAGAGTGTCAGCCTTCCATACGGGATGGTCGCAAGGAACGACTTTGGAAAAATCACCATAAAAGTGTACCATGGTGAGGGAGAACCGCGAAAGTACGGGCACATCGAGTACTGCGTAAAAGACAGGGATGCGGACATCCCCGTGCCAAAAAACGATTGTATAAAATGGTTTGATTATGATAAAATAGTCGATGGCGTGGAGACAAGGACTCTGCGCGACGGAGACTACATAAGGGTGAAAAAACAGGGCGGTGACGGGCTCGGAAAGAAGCTTGTCAGAGACGTCCTGATGGAGCTGAAGGTGCCGACGCCCGAACGCGAAAAGGTGCCGCTCCTCGCATCCGGCAGCCACGTGCTGTGGATCGGAGGCATGAGGGGGAGCGACGATCTGCGCGTGGACAGCGGGACAAAGCGAGTGCTCGAGGCGGTGTATGTAGAAGAGGCGGACCGCAGATGACGGATGCTGCGGGATATGAAAGAGTATAACAAACGGAACGGAGAGAGCGATGACTAACATTGACGGAAAGATCAAGGTACTTATTGGGCAGGAAGAGCTTCAGAAGCGCATCGCAGAGATGGGCGAACAGATCACGAGGGAGTATGCGGGGAAGGACCTGCACCTCATTTGCATATTGAAGGGCGGCGTCATGTTCATGACGGAGCTCTCGAAGCACATAGGAGAGGACGTCCACGTGTCGATGGATTTCATGTCGGTGTCGAGCTACGGAAACGAGAGGTCGACGACAGGCCGCGTGAGGATATTGAAGGACCTTGATGAGCCCATAGAGGGGCGTGAGGTGCTGATAGTCGAGGATATAATCGATTCGGGCAAGACGCTCTCGACGCTCACCGCCATGCTTGAGACCAGGAAGCCTAAGAGCATCAAGCTCTGTACGCTCCTCGACAAGCCCGACAGGCGCGAGGTCGACGTGAAGGTGGATTATGTGGGGTTCACGATCGAGGACCTCTTTGTACTTGGATTCGGGCTGGATTACGATCAGTTCTACAGAAACATCCCCTATATAGGATATGTTCAGAGCACGGAGGATTGACAGTTGAAAAAGCAATTTAAAGGTTTCGGGGTTTATTTTATCTTCTTATCGCTGATCGTGGGGGCGATCCTGCTCTCGACGACGCTTGGAAGGGCAAACACCATAAGCTACACCTACAGCGCATTCCTCGAGTCGGCGAGAACGGGCAAGGTGGTTTACGTGGAGATCGCGCAGAACGAGGAGGTTCCCACCGGTGATGTCACCCTGACCTTGAAGAACGGCGAGAAGGCCGCGTTCTACTGCTCGGACGTGAACGAGATCGAGCAGATAGCGAGACTCTACAATATACAGTACACCCTGGAGGACGTGTCGAGGCCGAGCTGGTTCCTGACCAACATACTGCCTTACCTTATCCTCATCATAGTCGTCTTCTTCCTCTTCTCCATGATGTCGTCGCAAATGTCCGGCGGCAGCAGCGCGAAGATGATGAATTTCGGCAAGAGCCGCGCGAGGATGGAGACAGGCGCGGGGGTAAAAACCACATTTGCGGATGTGGCAGGACTTAAAGAAGAGAAAGAGGAGCTCTACGAGATAGTTGATTTCTTAAAGCACCCCGCGCGCTACACGAGCGTCGGTGCGAGGATACCAAAAGGCGTGCTGCTCGAGGGCCCTCCCGGAACCGGAAAGACGCTGCTCGCAAAGGCAGTGGCAGGCGAGGCCAGAGTGCCTTTCTTCTCGATATCGGGTTCGGATTTTGTTGAGATGTTCGTTGGCGTTGGCGCATCGCGCGTCAGAGACCTCTTTGCGGACGCGAAGAGAAACTCGCCCTGCATAGTTTTCATAGACGAGATCGATGCCGTCGCAAGCAGCGTCTTTCCTGTTCCGGGAGGGCCCTCGAGCAGCACGCCCTTGGGGCTCCTTGCGCCCACGCTCGTGTATCTCGCGGGGTGCCTCAAGAAATCGACGATCTCGTAGAGTTCCTCTTTCTCCTCCTTGAGCCCGGCCACATCCGCAAATGTAGTCTTCGCAGTGGCGCCTGTCTCCATCCTCGCGCGGCTCTTGCCGAAATTCCTCATCGTCGCGCTGCTTCCGCCCGACATCTGCGCCGACATCATCGCGAAGAGGAAGAACACTACCACGATGAGGATGAGGTAGGGAAGGATGTTGGTCAGAAACCAGCTGGGCCTTGAAACATCCTCCAGAGAGTATTGTATGCTGTACTGTCTTGCTATCTGCTCGATCTCGTTGACATCCGAGCAGTAGAACGCGGCCTTCTCGCCGCTCTTTAAGGTCAGGGTGACATCACCTGTCGGGACTTCCTCGTTCTGAGCGATCTCCATGTACACCACTTCGCCC
>JAGDDC010000298.1 GCA_017958245.1 Lachnospiraceae bacterium | reverse complement strand
TCTTAAACAAGGCGGATCTCGCAGATGAGGCTGTGACCTCTGCATGGCTCGATCACTACAGGAAGAAGGGTTATCATGCGGTCACCCTCAACTCGAAGAACACGAAGGACGTGCGAAAGGTCGGGGATGTGATACTTAAGGCCTGCAGTGAGAAGATCGAAAAGGACAGAAAGAAGGGCATCATAGGGCGGCATATACGCGCAATGATAGTCGGCATACCTAACGTAGGCAAGTCGACCTTCATAAACAGCTTTGCGGGCAAGGCTTGCACGAAGACGGGCAACAAGCCGGGCGTCACGAAGGGAAGACAGTGGATCAGGCTTGCGGGCGGCATAGAGCTGCTCGACACTCCGGGCATCCTCTGGCCTAAGTTTGAGGACCAGGAAGTCGGCATGAGGATAGCCTTCATAGGCTCGATAAACGACGACATCCTGATACCCGAGGAACTGGCTGTTTCGCTCATATCCTTCCTGCAGTCCGAGTACGCGGGGATACTCGCGGGCAAATACGGCGTGGAAGAGGCAGAGGATCCGCTCGAGACGCTTAAGAACATCGCAACGAAGCGCGCCTGCATGAAAAAGGGCGGGGAGCTCGATCTCGAGAAGGCCTCGGGCTTTGTGATGGATGATTACCGGAACGGAAGGATAGGAAGGATCACTCTCGAAAAGCCATGAACAAGACTGAAGAAAAAAGAGCGGAAAAAAGGCGGCTCCTCCTCGAAAAGGAGAGAGAGCGCCTTGAGAAGATGAGAGTCTACGAGAAGGAATATGCGGAGTATGACCTTGTGTGCGGGATCGATGAGGCCGGAAGGGGCCCGCTTGCGGGACCTGTGGTCGCGGGTGCCGTGATACTACCGAAGGACTGCGAGATTCTCTATCTTAACGATTCAAAGAAGCTCTCTCCCGCAAAGAGAGACTCACTCTACGACGAGATCAGGGAGAAGGCCATAGCCTATGCCGTCGGGATCTCGGATCATTTGACGATAGATAAGATAAACATATTGCAGGCGACCTACGAGGCCATGAGGGAGGCTGTAAGAAAGCTCTCTTTGGTCCCCGGCATACTTCTAAACGATGCGGTGACCATACCGGGCATCGACATAAGACAGGTCCCGATAGTAAAGGGAGATGCAAAGAGCGTATCGATCGCAGCCGCGAGCATACTCGCCAAGGTGACGAGGGACCGCATGATGCTTGAGTTTGACAGGGAGTATCCGGAGTACGGTTTCGCGGGCCACAAGGGCTACGGGACTGCGGCTCACATAGAGGCCATAAAAAAGTACGGTCCCTGCCCGATACACCGCAGGACTTTCATAAAGAACTTCATTGACACATGAGATGAGGCAGGAGCATGGAGAAGGTAAAAAAAGCGGTCGCGCTTGGCTATGAGGCGGGCGATGAAGCGCCGAAGATCATAGCGACCGGGCGGGGCTTCGTCGCGGAAAAGATCATAGAGAAAGCAAAAGAATCCGCCATCCCGATACACAGGGACGACAGGCTTGCGGACACGCTCTCAAAGCTCGATTTCGGGGAGTACATACCCGAGGAGCTGTACGGAGCCGTGGTCGAAGTGCTCAAATACGTCGACAGGGTAGACTCCGTGAAGGCCAAGATGGAGTCGGGACAGCAGCGGATCTTTTAACATACGGGGAGGAAGCCATAAACAAGAGAAGGATAGGGAGCGAAAACGAGGAGAGAGCAGCCTCTTTTCTTGAAGGATCGGGATACCGGGTGATCGAGAGGAACTTCTACTGCAGGTTCGGAGAGATCGATCTGGTAGCTTACGACGGGGAATACCTGTGTTTCATCGAGGTGAAGTACAGGTCGGGCATAGACTACGGACTGCCCGAGGAGGCGGTCGACCAAAGGAAGATAAAAAAGATATCAAAATGCGCTTTTTACTATTGTTACAAGAACCGTTTGGGGACGGACAGGAGCATAAGATTCGACGTCGTCTCGATAGAGGGCGAAGAGATAAGGCTCATAAAAAACGCATTTGAATATTGTGAGTGAGGGATAACTGCAAATGGACAAAAGACTCAACGAAGAAACCGTACTGACAACGTCGGGAAACGTATCTTATCTGAAATTTGACGCGCTCGAGAAGATCCCGTTCATAAGACACGGGTTCTCGACGAAGCTCGGAGGAGTGAGCGGAGGCGTGTTCGCGTCGATGAACCTCGGCTTTGACCGCGGCGACGACAACGAAAACGTCATGGAAAACTACAGGAGGATAGCGAAGGCCATAGGCTTTGACACTCACGATCTGGTCTTCCTCGACCAGTGGCACACGACGAACATACGCGTTGCTCAGCCAAAGGATCGCGGGAAGGGCATCTATCTCGAGAAGGATTACGAGAGCGTAGACGGCCACATAACGGACGAGGAGGACATAGTGCTCCTTGCTTTCGGAGCCGATTGCCCGTCGATATTCCTTGTCGATACGGAGAGCAGGGCGATAGGCCTGTGTCATTCGGGCTGGAAGGGGACGCTCGCGAGGATCGCGCAGAAGACGCTCAATGCCATGAAGAACCAGTACGGTACGAGGCCCGAGAACATAGTGGCTCTCGTCGGACCTTCGATCTGCGGCGACTGCTATGAGGTCGAGGAGAACGTTGCGACGCCTTTCTCGGAGGAGTTTAAGTGCGAGATCGCATCATTTCCGAGGATAGTGATGCCCGGAAAGAGCAAGGGCAAGTTCCAATTGGATCTCTGGGAGGCGAACCGCGCGATCTTAAAGAGCGCAGGCGTGCTGACGGAGAACATACATGTGAGCGGGGTCTGCACTATGGAGAACCCCGACCTGCTGTTCTCGCACAGGAGAGACGGAAGCGCAAGAGGAAGCATGGCAGCCTTCCTCATGATACGAGGCGATTGATCAGTTGGCAGGCATGGACTGCATTTCCGAGGTTTGACGATGAAGGACGAACAAAAGCAAGGACATGAGATATCGGGCATAGTAAGCGGAAGCATCGCGGAAGAGCTGGGCCTTAAAAAGGGCGACAGGCTGATCTCCATAAACGGCAAGGAGATAAAGGACGTCTTTGATTATCATTTCCTGACAAATGACGAGGAGCTCACTCTGTACGTCATCACGGCCGAGGGCGAGGAGTGGGAGCTCGAGGTCGAGAAGGACTTCGAGGAGGACTTAGGCCTTGAGTTTGACGGCGGGCTGATGGACAAGTACAGATCTTGCAGGAACAAATGCATCTTCTGCTTCATAGACCAGAACCCTCCGGGTATGAGAGAGAGCCTGTATTTTAAGGATGACGACGCGAGACTGTCCTTCCTACAGGGTAACTATGTCACACTCACGAACATGAGCGACGAGGACGTAGATAGGATCTGCTTCTACAAGCTCTCGCCGATCAACGTTTCGATACACACGACAAACCCCGAGCTCCGCTGCAGGATGCTAAACAACCGCTTTGCAGGTGAGGCACTCAAAAAGATCGAGAGGTTCAAGGAGGCGGGGATCGAGTTAAACGGCCAGATAGTGCTGTGCAAGGGCTTCAACGACGGAGCCGAGCTTGACAGGACGCTAAAGGATATAGAGGGCTACCTTCCCTCGCTAAAGAGCTTGTCTGTCGTTCCCGTGGGACTCACCAAATACCGCGAGGGACTTGAGAAACTCGAGGTTTTTAACAAGGAAGAGTCGAGGAAGGTCATAGCTCAGATAGAGGGTTTCCAGAAGTATTACCTCGAAAAGCACGGCACGAGGCTCGTGTACGCGAGCGACGAGTGGTATCTGAAGGGTGAGGTTGAGCTTCCCCCCGAGGAGGCGTACGAGGGTTACCCTCAGATAGAGAACGGCGTAGGCATGATGAGGTCGATCATTTGCGAGTTTGATGCCTTTCTTGAGGAACAGGACAGGGAGAAGTTAAAGAACATAAAGAGAAGGGCCTCGATAGTGACCGGGACGCTTGCAGAGCCCGTGATCAGGCAGCTTGCTGCGAAGGCCGAGGCTGTGTGCCCGGGGCTTGAGATCATGGTCTATCCGATAGTGAACAACTTCTTCGGTCCCAATATCACCGTGACCGGGCTGATAACCGGAAAGGACCTCACAGAGCAGCTGCGCGGCAAGGACCTCGGCGATGAGCTGATACTGAAGTCCTCAATGTTTCGGAGCGGCGATGATATAATGCTCGACGACATGCATATGGATGAGGTGAGCAGGACTTTACAAAGTAAACTACGTATTGTACAATCTAGTGGAGCTTCACTGGCCGAGTGTTTTTTCGGCCTTTGACGGGAAATTATGGCTCTTTAGTTGGCTGAGGAAAGAGATATGAGCAAACCCATAGTTGCGATAGTCGGCAGACCGAATGTCGGCAAGTCCACGTTCTTTAACTCCATGGCGGGTGAGAGGCTCTCGATAGTCAAGGATCACCCCGGAGTGACAAGGGACAGGATATATGCCGATGTCAGCTGGCTGAATTACAATTTTACATTGATAGATACGGGCGGTATCGAACCCGAGACCAAGGACATGATGCTCGGATATATGCGTGAGCAGGCGGAGGCTGCGATAGCTTCCGCGGACGTGATCGTGTTCATGACGGACGTGAGACAGGGCCTGATCGACGCGGATTTTAAGGTGGCGGACATGCTCAGGCGCTCGCACAAGCCGATCATCCTCGCAGTGAACAAGGCTGACGACTACGCGAAGTTCCAGGCCGATGTCCTTGAGTTCTATAATCTGGGTCTTGGCGAGCCCTTCGCGATCTCGTCCTCATCGAAGCTCGGCTTCGGCGATCTGCTTGACGAGATAGTGAAGAACTTCGATCCCGGTGAAGCGGGTGAGGAGGATGAGGAGACCCCGAAGATAGCCATCATCGGAAGGCCGAATGTCGGGAAATCCTCCATAGTCAACAGGCTGCTCGGAGAGGAGAGATGCATAGTCTCAGACATCGCAGGTACCACGAGAGATGCGACGGATTCAAAGGTGGTCTTCAACGACCGCGAATATATATTCATAGATACTGCGGGGCTCAGGAGAAAGAGCAAGATCAAGGAGGACCTTGAGAAGTTCTCTATCGTGAGGACGGTAGCCGCAGTCGAGAGATCCGACATCGCTGTGCTCGTGATCGACGCGGTGGAGGGCATAGCGGAGCAGGACGCCAAGATAGCCGGCATAGCCCACGAGAGGGGCAAGGGCCTGATCATAGCAGTCAACAAGTGGGACGCCATCGAGAAGGACGATAAGTCGGTGTACAGGTTCAGGGACAGGATAAAGGAGATCCTCTCCTTCATACCCTATGCTGAGATCCTCTTTATCTCAGCTGTCACGGGACAGAGGCTCACCAAACTGTACGATTCGATAGACAGCGTCATCGCGAGCCAGAACATGCGCATACAGACCGGTGTCTTGAACGAGATCATGACTCAGGCAGTGGCGCTCTCGCAGCCGCCTTCGGACAAGGGCAAGCGACTGAAGCTCTTCTACATAACTCAGGTGTCGGTGAAGCCGCCCACATTCGTTATCTTTGTAAATGACAAAGAACTCATGCATTTCTCGTACACGAGATATATAGAGAACAAGATAAGGGAAGCCTTCGGTTTCGCGGGGACCTCGCTCAAGTTCATCATCAGGGAAAGGAACGAAGACAAATAGCACTATGGATTCTACAGTGGTTCGCGTGATCATTTGCCTGTGTCTGGGATACGCCTTCGGCAACATACAGACAGGGCTTTTTGTCGGAAAGGCAAAGCACGTAGACATAAGACAACACGGAAGCGGCAACTCTGGGACTACAAACGCGATGCGTACTCTGGGACTCGGGGCCGGCCTCATAACCTTTGCGGGAGATTTCATAAAGGCCATGATCCCCTGCCTGCTCGTGAGATTCCTGATATATCCGGGGCTTGACATAACCGAGCTTCTGGTGCTCATAGCGGGTCTCGGGGCGATACTTGGCCACAATTATCCGTGCTGGCTCAAATTCAAGGGCGGGAAGGGCATAGCGTCCTCCTGCGGCTCGATAGTGACCTTTGATCCTCTGGTCATACCTTTTGCGGCGGTATGTTTTTTCGTGCCGGTGCTGATCACAAGGTATGTGTCAGTCGGATCGCTGCTTCTCTCGGTGTGCTTTGTGGCATTCGTCTCGATAACGCGGCAGGGTGATCCCTACTATATGTACATGGTGATCGTGACCGTCGTGATGCTCGTGCTTGCTGTGATAAGGCACAGGACGAACATATCCAGGCTGATAGCCGGAAACGAAAACAAGATCTCTCTGGGTGGAAAGAAAGATGGAAAATGATCTCAAGTTAGCGGTGATAGGCGCGGGAACATGGGGTACGGCGCTCTCGATACTGCTGGCCGGCAAAGGCTTTGATGTGACGCTTTGGTCACACGACGCAGAAAAAACCAAAGAGCTTGAAAACAACAGGACAGAGCTTCCAAACCTTCCCGGAGCGGTGCTTCCGGACAACGTGAGGCTGAGCGACGACCTCGGCGAATCCGTAAAAGGGATGGATGTCGTGGTGCTCGCAGTGTCATCCGTACATGTGAGGGACATGGCAAAGAAACTCGCTGCCTTTATGGAGGACGGACAAAAGCTCGTTAACGTATCCAAGGGGTTTGAGGAGAGCACTCTGCTCACTCTCTCCGAGGTGATAAAACAGGAGCTTCCCCAATGTGACATATCGGTGCTTGCCGGGCCCAGCCATGCGGAGGAGGTCAGCAGGCAGATCCCTACTACGTGTGTAGTAGCATCTGAGACGAAGGAGACGGCCTGCTTCCTGCAGGATGTCTTTATGACGGAGAGGTTCAGGGTGTATACAAGCCCCGATACGATGGGTGTCGAGATAGGAGGCGCCTTAAAGAACGTTATAGCTCTCGCCGCCGGCATATCCGACGGACTCGGATTCGGTGACAACACAAAGGCTGCCCTCATGACCAGGGGTATCGCAGAGATCGGGAGACTTGGCATGAAGATGGGCGGAAAATTCGAGACCTTCTCGGGACTGTCGGGGATCGGCGATCTTGTCGTGACCTGCACCAGCAAGCATTCGAGAAACTGGAACGCCGGATACCTCATGGGCAAGGGCATGAGCATGGAGGAGGCAAAAAGAAAAGTCGGACAGGCGGTCGAGGGTATCAACACCGCGAAAGCCGCGCTGATGCTCGCGAAGAAATATGATGTGGATATGCCTATAGTCGAACAGGTCAATTGTGTGCTCTTTGAAAACAAGCCTGCTATAGAGGCCGTGACAGACCTCTTTATGAGAGATAAAAAACAGGAAAACAAACAGGTGCTTTGGACATCGTGACAACAGGAGGGGAGTTTATGCGGGACAGGATCGTGATAGGAGTGGCAGGCGGCTCGGCGTCGGGAAAGACGACGGTTGCCACCAGAGTTACGCGTGAGTTTGACGACGGGGTGCTTCTGCTCAGTCATGACAGCTACTACAACGCTCATGACGAGATGCCTTTTGAGGAGAGGGCGAAGATCAACTACGATCATCCGAACGCCTTCGAGACACAGAGGCTGATCAGGGACATCAAGGCTCTGAAGAACGGCGAGTCGATCGATATACCCGTCTATGATTTCGCAAACCACAACAGGTCCAAGGAGACGGTCCATATCGAGCCCAAGCAGGTCATAGTTGTCGAGGGGATACTTGTCTTTGAGAACAAGGAACTCAGGGACATGATGGACATAAGGATATTCGTGGACACGGACGCTGACGAGAGGCTTGTAAGGCGTATCAGAAGGGATGTATCGGAGAGAGGAAGAACGCTCGAGTCCGTGCTCAACCAGTACATCACCACGGTTAAGCCTATGCACGAGCAGTTTGTCGAGCCTTCGAAGAGGT
>JAGDDC010000297.1 GCA_017958245.1 Lachnospiraceae bacterium | reverse complement strand
ATTTTGCAGCAATGGATGTTTGCCTATGAGATAAAGAACGGAAAATGACAGCTGCGCGACTTGTCGCGGGGGAGGAGAGAAAGGTTATGGACAGATCTACGGGAAAGTACAAGATAGTGCTCAACTCGCCGGTGGTGCTGGGCTTCGCGCTCATTTGCACCGTGGCGATGGTGGTGAGCCTGCTCACGGGCGGGAGGAGCAACGCACTGCTCTTTAGCGTGTACCGCTCGTCGCTCTCGGATCCGCTCACGTACTTCAGGTTCTTCGGGCATGTGTTCGGGCACGCGGATTGGAGTCATCTGCTCGGGAACATGATGCTGCTTCTCATCACGGGGCCTATGCTTGAAGAGTACTACAAGGGCAGGAGGCTTGTGGCCGTGATCGCTGTGACTGCATTTGTGACCGGACTTGTGCATTTCATCTTCTTCCCGAACTCGATGCTCCTCGGTGCCAGTGGAGTGGTCTTTGCATTCATCATCCTCGCATCGATCACGGGCTTCAAGAACAAAGAGATCCCGCTCACATTCATACTTGTGGCTTTGCTCTACCTCGGGCAGCAGATCTATGAGGGCATAGCGGTCGCAGACAATGTCTCGCAGCTAACGCACATCATCGGAGGTGTGACCGGCGCTGTCATGGGATGGATATACGCAAGAAAAGGATAGAAGAAGAGTTCGCATCGGACTGAGTTTGCGCAAAACTATTGACAGTACCGATCAGGTATTGGTATATATTAAGAGTATTAAAAATCTTAAAGAAAGAGGGTGTAAAAAATGGATTCGGGATTAAAAGACAAGGTCGTTCTGATCACAGGTTCAACCGGCGGTATCGGTAAATCACTTGCCAAGGCATTTGCGGGTGAAGGCGCCAAGATCGCTCTGACATCGCGTTCGCAGGAGAAGCTTGATGCGCTTATTGCTGAGCTTGATGTTGCAAAGGATTATGTTGCAGGCTTTATCGTAGATGTCAGCAATGAAGATCAGGTAAAGGCTGCGGTTGAGGGCACGATCGAAAGATTCGGTGCGCTTGACGTACTGGTAAACAATTCGGGTGACAACGGAAACTACAAGCCTATAGCCGAACTCACCAGAGAGGATTTCCTCAAGGTATATGATATCAATGTGTTCGGAGTTATGTACGGCATGAAATACGCTATTCCGCAAATGAGGAAACAGGGCAAGGGCGCTATTGTCAATATCACGAGCGAGGGCGAGTTCGTAGGAGCAGCAGGAATGGCTCCGTATTGTTCCTCCAAGCACGCCGCAGGCGGTCTTTCCAAGTGCGTTGCGCTGGAAGTTGCTAAAGAGAACATTCGTGTTAACACCATTTGCCCGGGCGCTGTGGATACGCCTATGATGCGCCGTATAGAGGAACAGTGGCTCGGTAAGGATTACACACGCCAGCAGGCACTGGATGTATTTGCTGCGCAGTATCCTGACGGCAAATATGCTGATCCTGACGAGGTTGCTACAGCTACCGTTTTCCTTGCATCCGATCTGTCAGGTCATGTGACGGGTGCTTCTCTCCGTATCGACGGCGGAAAGTCGGCAACAGCATAGTTTACACAATACCCATAGAAAAGAAGGGGCCTTTCGGCAATGTCATTAAGTTAAGATAACAGACAAAGATCTCTATATCAGAAATGGTATAGGGGTCTTTTTTTGTGCGGTCTATTGATTTGTGCAAAAATGTGAGTATAATAGATATTGAAATGTGTGTGATACACGGCACGTAACAAGTTGAATTGTGTATTCGCCGGCGCGTTGACTATGCTGAAAAGTGCGGAGGTGCGCAATGTTATATCGAAAAATCCAGCCGTATATTGAAAGCTATCTGAAATCCGATTCCAACAAAGTGCTGATTATCGACGGGGCGCGGCAGATTGGAAAGACCTTTATCATCCGTCACGTCGGACAGCAGCTCTTTGAAAACTATATCGAGCTGAACTTTGCAGAGGATTTTAACGGTCCCAGGCTGTTTGAGCAGGTCCGCACCGTCAAGGACTTCTATTTCCAAGTCAGCACCATCGCCGGCGAGAGAATGGGAGAGAAGAAAAACACGCTGATTTTCCTTGATGAGATCCAGGCGTATCCGCACCTGCTGACCATGCTCAAGTTTTTGAAGCAGGACGACAGGTACACCTATATTGCCAGCGGGTCGCTGCTCGGCGTGACCTTGAAGAAGACCACCTCGATCCCCATCGGGAGTATTGAGATCAAGCACATGTTTCCGCTGGATTTTGAGGAGTTTCTGCTGACAAACGGGTTTAATCGATTCGCCATCGATATGATGCATGAGAAGTTCCTTGCCGGCGAGAGCCTGGATGCAGCTATGCACGGGAAGGTGATGGACCTCTTCAAGAAATATCTGTTGATCGGCGGCCTGCCCGACGCCGTAAACTCCTTTATTGCAGACACCAATATCGTGAAGGTCAGGACGATCCATCGGGATATCCGCGCGTTCTATGCTGATGACGCGTCGAAGTACGAGGCGGACAACAGCAGGAAGCTGAAGATCCGCAGGATCTACGATATGATCCCCTCCAATCTGGAGAGCAAGAAGAAACGGGTGGTCTTTCAGGATATCGAGGACAAGCGCGGCAAGCGTTTTTCCGACTATCAGGATGAGTTTGAATATCTGATCTCCGCGGGAATCGCCTTGGACGTCAACGCGATTACCACCCCCGTCTTTCCCCTCACACAGTCCGTCGGTAAAAACCTGCTTAAGCTTTATTTGAACGATGTAGGTCTTTTGACCGATGTTTTGTACGGCACCAATATCCGTGCGATTCTGGATGATGAGACGGGTATCAATCTCGGCTCCGTGTATGAAAGCGTGGTGGCCCAGGAGTTGGCTGCGCACGGCTTCAAGCTGTTCTATTACGATAACCGCAGCAAGGGCGAGGTGGACTATCTGATCGACGATTACGACAGCCTCTCCGCCGTCCCCATCGAGGTCAAGTCCGGCAAGGACTACACCGTCCACAGTGCGCTGAATACCTTCGTAAAGAACGAGGACTATCACGTGAAAAAGGCCTATGTTCTGTCCAACACCCGAGAGATCACGACGAACGGTAAGATCACCTATCTGCCGATCTATGACGTGATGTTCTTCGATAATTTGAATATAAGCAAAGAGAACATAATGATGGCTTCCTGTACAGAGTAGCATAATTGTGCTGAATTGAATACTTTTTTTAGGACAGACTTTTGTCTGTTTTATTGTGATATCCAGAAATAAAACACGAGCGATTGAAGATACAAATATCTCAATCGCTCGTGCTGATTATTTGGTTAATCCCTTAATTGCTCAATGTTAACTTAATGACATTGGCCTTTCGGCCCCTTCTTTAACGTTGGATGCATCATTTGAAGTAGCTGATCGTGTTTGTGAGCTCATTTGACAAGGTCTGGAGCTGCTGTACGGATTCGGAGATCACGTTGAAGGTGCTGCTCAGCTCGTATACGGATCTGCCGGTCTCCTCGGTCGCGCTCGCGTTCTCTTCCGATATGCCGGAGAGTTCCTTGATGATATCGACGAGCGATTCCTTTGCGACCTCCAGGTTCTTGATCATCTCGCTGATCGAACGTGAGCTGGTGGATACGACTTCCACGTCATCGACCATCGCTCTCATATCGTTCTGTGTTGCAGCGATCTGTTCGCCCTGGATGCGTGTGCATTCGTTGAGGGTGTCCAGAGTCTTCACGGAGGACTCCGCGTCTGCGAGGAGCTTGTCGACTATGGTCTTGATCTCGTTCGCGGAAGCGTTGGACTGGTCGGCGAGATCTCTTATCTCATCCGCAACGACCGCGAATCCGCGGCCCGCCTCGCCTGCGCGCGCAGCCTCGATGGAAGCGTTGAGCGAGAGCAGGTTGGTCTGGGATGCTATGCTGTTGATGGCATCTGAGAACTTGGATATCTCATTTGCGCTGTTGTTGGTCTCATGGATGGTCGCGCCGATCTCCGATACGGCGTCGGCCACTTTTTTGTTCTGGACAACGATGTTCTCGAGCGCCTTGGCTGCCTTGTCTCCGCTCTTCTTCATGTTCACGGACGCCTCGTCCATGGCGAGGATGTTCTTGGAGATGCGGTCTATGTCATCACCCATGGAATCGGTCTTCGATGCTGCGGTCTGTACGGACTGTGCCTGGGAGACAGCGCCCTTCGATATATCGTCTACCGCGCCCGTCACGATCGATGTGGTAGATGTGGCGAGGTCTGCCGAAGCAGTCAGATCAGATCCAGCAACGCTCAGACCGCGGGACATGTCCCTGGTCTTGATGATGACTTCGTTCAGTCTGCTCTTTAACTTGCCGAGGCTCTCACTTATCTGGCCCACCTCATATATGGGACTCTTTATCTCGACTGACGAGGTGATATCGCCGGTGGCTGTCTTGTCGATCTCGTTCACGGCCTTCTTTAAGGAGTTGGAGATCATCGTAACCATCAGCGCCACAAGCGCCAGGATCAGGAGGAATGTGACGATGCCGAGGATGATCATGGTCGTCATGTTGCTCGATGAAGCAGCGTAGAGCTCGTCCTTCTCTGCTGTGATAACGACTGCCCATTCGTGGCCGGGAACAGTCTCATAGCTGACGATGAGCGTCTTACCGCTTGCAGGATCGTCAAACTCAAACTGTCCGTTGGCGGAGATGCCGGCCTTGCTGATGACTTCCAGCAGGACAGGTCTTGTGGTCTCTTTTGCTATGACGCTTTCCTGCTCCTCTTTGGGAGCCTGTGTGTCCGTGAAGGTGACGGAGGTCTGTGTGTTGACCATGTAGAAATGGCTCGTGGAGACGCTGTTTAGCTTGTAGCTCGTGAGGAGCTCCTCAAGATCGGTGTGGAACACGCCTGCGCCTACATAGCCTATCATCTCGCCGTTATCGAGCACGGGACAGTACATAGACAGACAGAGCTGGCCGGTGCCGGGAGACACGATGATACCGGCGTTGAGCACGCTGCCGAGATCAGCCTTCATACCGCCGATCAGCGCCTCGACCTTCGCGGGGTCGGTGCGGAGGACTTTTCCTATGACAGGGGGAACCGAGTAAGAAAGGATCCTGGTCTCCAAGTTTCCGACGTAGAGACCTTCCCAGTTTCCAAGGGTGCTCGCGTACTGCATCGTGTAGTCCTGAGCCTTGGTGAAGTTCGGGTAGTTGTCCGTGTAGTAAGCGGTCGTGTTGTACGTGGGATCCGCAAAATCGGGGAGCTCTCTTCCGGGGTTGGCGGCGGCATTTGCCATATCATCTTTGATCAGGCCCTTTATGAGCGGGCTCTGGGCAAAGAGTTTGAGCTTCTGCTCGGAATTGCTCACGAATTCCTGTACCGCGTTGACCTGGCCGTTTAGGTATGTGGTCATGTCTTCGTTGATCATCTCTTTGAGGATCTTGTTTGAATTGACCGATGCCAGAATACATAGTACCGTTACGCCTATGGCCGTGATTACCGCAACCAGGGCGATGATGGCCGTACGCAT
>JAGDDC010000296.1 GCA_017958245.1 Lachnospiraceae bacterium | reverse complement strand
GGTGAAGGAAACGAGAGCGGGCCACGCTTGAAAGCGCACCGGGGCCGGCAAAAGACATCGGAAATTGAAAAAATTCAAATCCCGATGTCATAAGAGCAGGAGATGGCCACAAAAAGACATCGGAAATTGAAAAAAAGCAAATCCCGATGTCATGAGAGCAGGAAATGGCCGGCGAAAGACATCGGAAATTGAAAAAATGCAAATCCCGATGTCATGAGAGCAGGAAATGGCCACAAAAAGACATCGGAAATTGAAAAAATGCAAATCCCGATGTCATAAGAGCAGGAAATGGCCACAAAAAGACATCGGAAATTGAAAAAATGCGAATCCCGATGTCATAGAAGAGAAAAATGCCTTCGGAAAGGGGCGTCATATGGATGAAGGATTGCAATTAAACGAGTTTCAGCGCAAGCTGCGTGAGAAGGTCCTCAAGGAGAACGACGAGATCAGACGTCAGACGGAGATCGAGAACGCTCCCGAAGAGGAGGAGGACACACAGCGCGACAGATATATGACTTTCAAATGCGGTGAGGACTACTTCGGTATCGGGATCGGCTACGTTGACGAGATCATCGGGATCCAGCAGATAGCGCAGGTCCCCGACACACCGGACTACGTCATGGGCCTCATCAATCTGAGAGGAAAGATCATACCCATCATGGATGTGAGGATAAGGTTCAAAAAGCCTCCGATCCCGTATGACGACAGGACGTGCGTGATAGTCGTGACTATCGGGGAGACCATGATAGGTCTGATAGTGGACACTATCGCCGAGGTGGTCACGATCACCGAAGAGGACATACTGGCGCCGCCGACGACAGGCAACAACGCCTCCAACAGGTTCGTGTACGGGCTTGGAAGAGTCGGAGGCGACGTGAAACTGCTCGTGGACCCGGAGAAGCTGATCGGGCCGGACGAGCCGGAGATCTAAGGCTGCTATACATGCATGATAGAAGATAAAGGAGTCTGCGATGAAGCTTTTCAGGAATCTTAAAGTAAAACAAAAGATCACGCTGTCCTTCACGCTGGGCAACGTGTTGTTGCTGCTGTGCATCCTGGTCCTTGAGATCTTTTTGCACAACACCGCAAGAAACTACGAGGACATGTACAACAACTACGGAGCGCCCATGGCGACCGCGGGCCGTGTCGGGATCGAGTTCTTCAGCGCCTCTGGCGACCTTGAGGAGCTGCTCTTCACCGAGGACGCGGCAAAGGCGGAGAGGGTGCTTAAAGAGTACGAGACGGGGAGAGAACTGACACTCAAAGACCTCGGCGAGCTCGACCTCCAGATAGTGGACGGCGACGTGAGACAGGATTTTGCCAAGCTCTCGGGTCTCATAAACAACGTGATCGCAGGGCAGGATGAGGTCGTAGCCCTCATCAGATCGGGAGACAAGGCGGCTGCCGGAAAGCTCTACGAAGAGAAGAACTTTGACGAGGCAGAGGCCGAGGTCATAGCGGCTGTCAACAAGCTCGACAACACCTTCCAGATCCACGTGGCATCCACGATGGGATCGAACCAGAACAGGGTGAACGCCCTCATCATCGGGTCGCTGATAGTCACGGCTGTCGCGTGCGCCTTCATAGTCTTCATAGGGATCAGCCTCGGAAAAGAGATCAGGGTTCCCATACAGAAGCTTCAGAACGTCGCAAAGACCATGGCAGGCGGCGATGTGAACGTCGAGATCGACTACCACAGCAAGGATGAGATCGGCCAGCTCGCGGACGACCTGCGAGATATGACGGACACCATCAAGGAGCAGGCGGAAGCCCTTGAGAAGATGTCCCGCGGCGACCTCACTGCGGAGATAGTGCCGAAGGGCAGCTCAGACCTCATGGGCAGGTCGCTAAAGAGTCTCGTCGACATGGAGAACCGCACGCTGAAGGGCATCAGGGCAGCAGTCGGAGAGGTCCACATAGGATCGAACCAGGTGTCATCCGCAAGCCAGGCGCTTGCCCAGGGCTCTACGGAGCAGGCGAGCGCGATCCAGCAGATCACCGCATCCATGAACGACATAACAGAGAAGACGAGAGTCAACGCCGAGGAGGCGGGCGAGGCTTACCAGCTCGTGACCAAGGCAAAGGAGAGCGCGATGCTCGGAAACGAGCGCATGAAGGGCATGATCAGCGCTATGGAGGCCATAAACGAGTCTTCGGAGAACATCTCGAAGATCATCAAGGTCATAGACGATATAGCTTTCCAGACGAACATCCTCGCGCTCAACGCTGCGGTTGAGGCTGCGCGCGCAGGCCAGCACGGCAAGGGCTTCGCGGTAGTGGCGGAGGAGGTCCGCAATCTCGCGGGCAAGTCTGCCCAGGCCGCAAATGAAACCGCCGAGCTGATAGAGGATTCGATCACCAAGGTGGCAAAGGGATCGCAGTTCGCGCATGAGACGGAATCTGCACTCCTTGAGATCGTGAGCGCGATAGACCGCATAGTAGAGCTGACCAACCTGATAGCGACAGCATCGGACGAGCAGGCGATCTCCATATCACAGATAGACCAGGCGCTCGGTCAGGTATCGCAGGTAGTCCAGACAAACTCCGCTACGAGCGAGCAGTGTGCCGCAGCGAGCGAGGAGCTCTCCGGGCAGGCCGAGAAGCTCAAGGATATGATAGCTCACTACAGGCTGAAGGCAGGCGTCCAGGAGGCGGGCGCAGCCGGCAGGGGAAAGACAAAGGGCTACACAGAGGCTGACGAGGGCGACGACTACGGCGAGAACTACTCCGCGGAAGACGGGTACCCCGACGATGAAGAGGAAAGACCCGCGCCCAGGGCCAAAAGGATGGACGGAAAAAAACCCGTGATCTCACTTGAGGATGATTTCGGGAAGTATTAGGAGAACATGAACCATGAGTTTTAGAGACAATCTGAGAAAGACACAGCCCTACGTGCCAGGCGAGCAACCAAGGAGCACGAAGGTGATCAAGCTGAACACGAACGAATCGCCCTATCCGCCTTCACCGGGGGCGGCCAAGGCTTTGAAGGACCTCGACGCGTCGAGGCTCAGGCTCTACCCGCCGACCGACGGAGGGGAGCTGACCGCTGCGATAGCTGAGTATTACGGGGTCGAGCCCTGTGAGGTCTTTGTGGGAGTGGGGTCGGACGACGTGCTCGCGGTAGCCTTCCAGACTTTCTTCTGTTCCGGAAGGCCTGTGATCTTCCCGGATATAACTTACTCTTTCTATGATGTGTGGGCTTCGCTCTACGGCGTGCCCTTCAAGAGGATCCCGCTCGATGAGGATTTCAGGATCAGGAAGGAAGACTACTACGGGGATGCGGACGGCTGCGTGGGAGCGGGCAACGGAGGCGTGATACTTGCCAATCCGAACGCCCCGACTTCGATAGCTGAAAGCCTCTCATCCATAGAGGACATAGCAAAGCACAACCCGGACAGCGTGGTGGTGATCGACGAGGCCTACATAGACTTTGGCGGTGAGAGCGCCCTGCCGCTCCTTAAAAAGTACGAGAACCTCGTAATCGTTAGGACCTTCTCGAAATCGAGGCAGGCAGCAGGCTTGCGCGTCGGCTTTGCGATCGCGGGCAGAGAGCTCATAGATGCCATGAACGCGGTGAAGTTCTCCATCAACTCCTACACCATGTCCTACCCCGTGATCGCGGTGGGCAAGGCGCTCATAGAGGACGATGAGTACTTTAAGAGCACGGTCGGAAAGACCGTGAAGACCAGGGAGAGGATCGTCGGAGAACTTGAAAAGATAGGGTTTTCGGTGCTCCCTTCGTCTGCGAATTTTGTGTTTGCAAGTCACGAGCGAGTTCCCGCAAAGGAGATCTTCGAGAAGCTGCGCGCAAGGGACATATATGTGAGGTACTTCGACAAACCCAGGATCGATGATCATTTGCGGATAACGATTGGAACGGACGAGCAGATGGACGTGCTGATAGAGGAGCTGAAAAAGATAGTGGGGCGTTAGGATGAAGATACTCTGCAACCAACTCCACAAATTGCATTGTGTTCACAAAATGTTATAGAAAACGAAAAAATCATTTGACAAAACGTAAAATAGAAACTAAAATATACACAGAGATTTAGGGTGATACTTAGGATACGAGGAGGTACCCGATATGAAGATACTCATCGCAGAAGACGATTTTGCCAGCAGAAAGTTTATGCTCCGTTTCTTGTCCAAGTACGGAGAGTGCGATATAACGGTTGACGGACTTGAGGCGGTCGACGCCTTCCTTATGGCGCTTGAAGGAGGAGACGGCTATGACTTGGTATGCCTTGATATCATGATGCCTGCTCTTGACGGATACCAGACTCTCAAGGCTATCCGTGACATCGAGAAGGAGAAGGGTATCCCCGAGGATAAGCGCTCGAAGATCATCATGACGACGGCTCTCAACGAGGGCAGGAACGTGACCAAGGCTTTCGAACTTGGCTGTGTTGCCTATGCCGGCAAGCCCATCGATCAGGAGAAGTTCGAGAACGTGCTCCGCAAGCTTGAACTCATAGAGTGATGACCCGTCCCCGGGTCTTTACAGTACATACCTTAAGCAAGGGGTTCCCACTCCTTGCTTTTTTCGGATACCTTGGGGCCGGGGTTGGGGGTCCACTCGGGCTGGTCCCTTGGGTTGGTCCACTTGGGTTGGTCCACTTGGGTTGGTCCCTTGGGGACGGGGTCAGAGGTCCAAACGGGATGGTCCCTTGGGGACGGGGTCAGAGGTCCATTTCAAATGACCCGATGAACATGCCCCGGACGCGGGCTTGAGGAAGGTCGGACGCCGGGCTACAGGAGGAAAGGTTGAACAGGCAGAATTACGGGAAGCTTCTCGAGGAGAAGCTCGAGGAGATACGGAAAGACGGCCGTGTGCCGACGCTTTTGCTCCACGCCTGCTGCGCGCCTTGCAGCAGCTATGTGCTGGAGTATCTTTCGGGGATCTTTGAGATCACGGTGCTGTATTACAACCCGAACATATCGCCACGCAGCGAGTACGACCAGAGGGTCGCGGAGCTTGAGCGCCTGATAGGTGAGATGCCCGCGGGCCACAAGGTGAAGCTCATAAAAGGGGCCTACGAGCCGGAGAAGTTTGAGGAGATCGCAAATGGTCTCGAGGCGGTGCCCGAGGGTGGCGAGAGGTGTTTTCGCTGCTACAGGCTGAGACTTGAAGAGACCGCGAGGATAGCGGCAGAGCAGGGGTTTGACTACTTTACGACGACACTTTCCATAAGCCCTTTGAAGAACTCTGCCAAACTGAACGAGATAGGCGCGGAGCTCGCCGCGGAACACGGCGTGTCCTACCTCTTCTCGGATTTCAAAAAGAAGGGCGGCTATCAGCGCTCGATCGAGCTTTCGAGAGAGTACGGACTGTACCGCCAGGATTACTGTGGCTGCGTGTATTCGCTTGAAGAGAGGAGAAGGAACCTTCATGACGATCAGGGAGAGCACGGAGAGACTTGAGCACGAATTGCTCAGTGAGTATGCCGCATTTGCGGACGAAAGCATGGGGCGCGACGAAAAAGAGCCCCAGTGCGACATAAGGACCGTATATCAGAGAGACCGCGACAGGATCATACATTCGAAGGCTTTCAGGCGGCTCGTTGCGAAGACGCAGGTCTTTCTCGCGCCGCAGGGAGACCATTACAGGACGAGGCTCACACACACGCTCGAGGTCTCGCAGATAGCGAGGACCATGGCGAAGGCGCTGAGACTCAACGAGGACCTGACGGAGGCCATAGCGCTCGGACACGATCTGGGGCACACTCCCTTCGGACACGCGGGGGAGAGGGCGCTCAACGAGGTCATGTCCTGCGGGTTCAAGCACCACGAGCAGAGCATCAGAGTCGTTGAGGTGCTCGATAGGCGCCCCCGCGGCAGACCGCGCAACCACACGAAGGAGGTCAGGGACGGGAACGTGAACCCCCAGACCGAGGGGAACCCTTCGACGCTCGAGGGGAAGATCGTGAGGCTCTCGGACAAGATAGCATACGTAAACCACGACATAGACGACGCGATCAGGGGACAGATCATCACGGAGGAAATGATCCCGAAGGCATACAGGGACGTGCTCGGGAACAACCTCGGGGAGAGGCTCAACACCCTGATCCACGATATAGTCACAAACAGCGAGGGGAAGGACGACATCACCATGTCGAAGCCCGTGGAGGAGGCGATGTTCGCGCTCCGCAGGTTTATGTTCGACAGCGTCTACTCGAACCCGAAGGCGAAGAACCAGGAGGGCAAGGCAGAGGCGATGCTGAAAATGATGTTCGACCACTATATGGAGCACAGCGAGGTCCTGCCGCAGGAGTTCCTTGAGCGCATGGAGAGGCGCGGGGAGACTTTGGAACGCACCGTCTGTGACTACATAGCCGGCATGACCGACAGGTACGCTGTCGCAAAGTTCAACGAGATGGCCGTGCCGACATCATGGGGAGTGTACTGAGAAAGGCGTGCTTTAAGGAGAGGGGACACATGGCTTTTTTCAAGAATGAAGTGATCGAGGAAGTCCGGTCACGAAACGATATAGTCGATGTGATCGGTTCGTACGTGCAGCTCAAAAAGAAGGGCAGCAGGTATGTCGGACTGTGCCCTTTTCACAACGAAAAGACGGGTTCCTTCATGGTGAACCGCGATTTTCAGACATACAAATGCTTTGGCTGCGGCAAGCGCGGCAACGTGTTTACCTTCGTGATGGAGTACGAGAGCTACTCTTTCCCGGAGGCCGTCAAGTTCCTTGCGGAGCGCGCGGGCATTGTGCTTGAGGAGCGCGACGAGACAGAGGGAGAGAAGAGATCGCGCGAGGAGAAGGCAAAGCTCCTCGAGGTCAACAAGGAGGCCGCGACCTTCTTCTACTATCTGCTCAGGGACGAGCAGGGCAAGAGCGCGTACGAGTATTTCAGGGGCAGGGGCCTGAGCGACGAGACCATAAACAGATTCGGGCTGGGTTTTGGCGGAAACTATTCGTCGAGCCTGTACAAGCACCTGAAATCAAAGGGCTACAAGGACGATTTCTTGAAGAACACGGGACTCGTCTATATAGAGGAGCGCGGGTCATACGACAGGTTCTGGAAGAGAGCGAT
The DNA here is from genome assembly GCA_017958245.1 of Lachnospiraceae bacterium. The sequence continues at coordinate 2,374 of JAGDDC010000296.1, read as the reverse complement.
CTTCCCCATCATGGACGCCGGGGGCAAGGTCATAGGCTTTGGCGGAAGAGTCATGGGTGAGGCGGGCAATTCGCCCAAATACCTGAACTCCCCGGACACCAAGGTCTTCGACAAGGGCAGGAACCTCTATGCCCTGTGGCTTGCGAAGCGCACGAAGAGAGATTACTTCCTGCTGTGCGAGGGCTATATGGACGTCATATCGCTCCACGCGGCGGGTTATGACAACGCGGTGGCATCGCTCGGGACGGCGCTCACGCCCCACCAGGCGAGGCTTATATCGAGATACGTAAAGAACGTCGTGATCACCTACGACAGCGACGGCGCGGGACAGAACGCCGCGCTGCGCGCGATCCCGATCCTGAGGGACTGCGGGCTCGGCGTGAAGGTGCTCAACATGAGCCCCTACAAGGATCCCGACGAATTCATAAAAGCACTCGGCGCCGAGGAGTACGAGAAGAGGATCGAGAGCGCGCAGAACTCGTTCTTCTTCGAGGCGGAGGCCGGATACGAGGGGAAGGACATGAACGACCCCGACGTGAGGGCTCAGTTCGCTGCAAGGCTCGCACAGATGCTCGCAAAGATCGAGGACGAGCTCACGAGAGACTCCTACATAAAGGCTGTTTCGGGCCGCTACGGGATAGACGCGGCCATGCTGACGCGCTCCACCAACAAGATCGGCTACGACATGATGGTGAGCGAGTCGCAGAAGACTGCCAGGGAAGAGGAGCGCAGGAAGAGAGAGCTCGTGCGGGCAGACGCAAGACTCGAGGCCGAGGAGGCGGAGAGGGAGAGCGCTGCGCAGGGTGTTGCTTCTAGTGAGGCGCAGGGCCCGGAAAGTGCCGGAGAGGCAGGAATGGCAAGAACGGAAGGCGCAGTGGCGTCGGATACGAGGCCCAAACCTGCCGACCGTGCGAAGGCAAGGGCCGCTGAGGCGAGGACCGAAGGGCTCAGGCGCGCTGAGACGCTGCTCCTTACGATCCTTGCGCGCAATCCGAAACTCTACGAGAGGATAGGCGGCATCATCACGCCCGAGAGCTTCCTTAGCGGACAGCTTGCAAAGAAGGTCGCTGCAATTTCGTTCGATCAGCTCGCAAATGAGGGACAGATAAGCCCCGCGCGCGTGATCAGCAACTTCGAGGATGCCGAGAGACAGGGCTTTGCGGCGGGCATGTTCACTCCTGCCGACGAGGATCTGCCGGAAGACAAAGACTTGAAAAGAGCATTTGCGGATGTAGTCATAAAGATCAGGGAGGAAGAGATCGCCGAAAGGCAGGCAAAAGCCGGCGCAGAAAAAGACGCGCAGGAGCTCATGAGACTCATGAAGGAAAAGGCCGAACTGCCTAACCTGAAGAGGAGCCTCATGAAGTAACGGTTAGGAGGGGCTCATGGACGAAGCGAAAGCGAAGATGCACGAGAAGATGAAGGAACTGCTCGAATACGCGAAGAACAAGAAGAACGTTCTGGAGTACCAGGAAGTCAACGATTTTCTGGCTGACATGGAGCTCACTGCCGAGCAGGTTGAAAAGATATACGAATTCCTCGACAACAACGGCGTGGATGTCTTGAAGATTCCCGACGAAGGCGAGGACATCGAAGTCGAGCTCCTCGAAGATGATGACGACGAGGCGATCGAGGAGATGAACGAGACCCTGGAGATCGCGGATCTGAACGAGATAGACCTCTCCGTGCCCGAGGGCGTGAGCCTCGACGATCCGGTCAGGATGTATCTGAAGGAGATAGGCAAGGTCCCGCTGCTCTCCGCTGAGGAGGAGACGGAGCTTGCAAAGAAGATGGAGGAGGGCGACGAGGCCGCGAAGAAGAAGCTTGCGGAGGCGAACCTGAGGCTCGTCGTGAGCATCGCGAAGCGCTATGTAGGGCGCGGCATGCAGTTCCTCGATCTCATACAGGAGGGAAACTTAGGGCTCATAAAGGCGGTGGAGAAATTTGATTACCGCAAGGGCTACAAGTTCAGCACCTACGCGACCTGGTGGATCAGACAGGCCATAACCCGCGCGATCGCGGACCAGGCGAGGACCATCAGGATACCCGTCCACATGGTGGAGACGATCAACAAGCTGATGCGCGTTCAAAGGCAGCTCCTTCAGGAGCTCGGGCGTGAACCCACGCCTGCGGAGATAGCGAAGGAGATGAAGCTGCCCATCGACAAGGTGTCGGAGATCCAGAAGATCTCGCAGGAGCCGGTGTCGCTTGAGACGCCGATCGGCGAGGAGGAGGACAGCCATCTCGGGGATTTCATACAGGACGAGAACGTGCCCGTGCCCTCGGACGCGGCGGCTTTCTCCCTGCTGAGAGAGCAGCTCTTCGAGGTGCTTGACACTCTGACGGACAGAGAGCGCAAGGTGCTGTGTCTGAG
>JAGDDC010000295.1 GCA_017958245.1 Lachnospiraceae bacterium | reverse complement strand
GCCACCGACAACAACCAGCTCACGATGGAGATCATGCAGAAGGTGGCGAGAAAGCATGGCCTTGTATGTCTGCTTCATGAGAAGCCCTTCGCGGGTGTCAACGGTTCGGGCTAGCACAACAACTGGTCGATGGCTACGGACAAGGGTGTGAATCTTCTCTCCCCCGGCGAGACACCGCATGAGAACGCCCAGTTCCTGCTCTTCCTCTGCGATGTGATCCAGGCTGTGGACGATTATCAGGATCTGCTGCGTCTGTCTGTTGCGACTGCGGGCAACGATCACAGGCTCGGCGCAAATGAGGCGCCGCCCGCGATCATCTCGGTCTTCCTCGGAGACGAGCTCTCCGCGATCCTCGAGGCGATCAGGACCGATTCGCCTTATGAGGGGACAAAGAAGGAGGTCATAAGGCTCGGAGTGGACAGCCTTCCGAGGTTCTCAAGGGACACGACAGACAGAAACCGTACTTCGCCTTTTGCCTTCACGGGCAACAAGTTTGAGTTCAGGTCGCTCGGTTCGTCAAACAGCATCGCCTGCTGCAACATCATGCTGAACGCCGCGGTTGCGGAGAGTCTGAAGCAGTTTGCGGACAGGCTTGAGGGTTCGGCTGATTTCGAGAGCGATCTCCATGACCTGATCAAGAAGACCATTACGGATCACCAGAGGATCCTCTTCAACGGCAACGGCTACTGTGAGGATTGGGTCGAGGAGGCGACGAAGGTGAGAGGCCTCTCGAATCTCAAGACGACGCCCGACGCGATGCCTCATTTGCTGGATGAGAAGAACAAAAAGATGCTCATGGCTCACAAGGTGTTCACTGAGACCGAGCTTGAATCGAGATGCGAGATCATGCTCGAGAACTATTGCAAGACCGTATCGATCGAGGCTCACACGATGGTGGATATGGTAAGGAAGGATTACCTTCCCTCGATCGAGGATTACCTCTACAAGCTCGCAAGGACCACATCGCTCATGAGATCGGTCAGCGACAACGTCAAATGCAACTACGAGGTGTCCACCATGGAGAGGCTCTCGGAGCTCACGGATTATATACTTGAGAGGGTGAAAGACCTCGAAAAGTCGCTCGAGGAGCTCGGAGGCATCGATTCGGTGCTCGGAGCATCCGAGTTTATAAGGGACGACATGATCCCGAAGATGGAGCATCTCAGGAAGCATGTCGACGAGGCGGAAATGCTCGCGAGTGAGGAGTGCTGGCCTGTTCCCAGTTACGGGAAGCTGCTGTTCAGCGTATATTAAAAAAAGCCTGCCTGCGTGACCGAAAGGGTGCGCAGGCAGTGAAACAAAAAACGGGAGGGAACTCCATGCATCAGCAAAACACAGAGAAGACAGGATCACAGGATCACAATACGATGTCGGAGAGGTTTTCAAGGATAGAGAGGGAAGGTCTTTACTCGCCTTCGCTCGAGCATGACAGCTGCGGTGTCGGCGCGATCATAGATATAGAAGGAAGGGCGAGCCATGCTCTTGTCTCCGACGCGCTCTCGATAGTCGAGAACCTTGAGCACAGGGCAGGCAAGGATGCGGAAGGAAAGACCGGTGACGGAGTCGGCATCCTCACCCAGATACCCCACGAGTTCTTCGTAAAGAAGCTTAAAGAGCAGGGGATCGAGCTCCCCGGGCCCAGACAGTACGGCGTCGGGATGTTCTTCTTTCCGCAGAAGGATCTCGACATGCGCCAGGCGAGGACGATGTTTGAGATCATCACGAGGAAGGCCGGACTCAAGATCCTCGGATGGAGAAAGGTGGAGACCGATCCGGATGTCCTCGGAAGCCGCGCAAGGGAGTGCATGCCCGGGATCTATCAGGTGTTCATCGAAAGGCCCGAAGATATCGAGGAAGATCTTGATTTCGACAGGAAGCTCTACATACTGCGCAGAGAGTTTGAGCAGTCGAGCGCAAACACGTATGTTCCCTCGCTCTCGTGCAGAACGATCGTATACAAGGGAATGTTCCTCGTGGGACAGCTTCGAACCTTCTTCTCAGATCTCCGCGACAGGTCCTACAAGTCTGCGATAGCGATGGTGCACTCGAGGTTCTCCACGAACACCATGCCCAGCTGGAACAGGGCACATCCCAACAGGTTCATAGTTCACAACGGCGAGATCAACACGATCAAGGGCAACGCCGACAAGATGCTTGCCCGCGAGGAGACTATGCACACGGAGGCTTTCTCTTCGGAGGATATGACCAAGGTCCTCCCCGTGATCTCACAGAGCGGATCCGATTCCGCAATGTTTGACAACGTGCTCGAGTTCCTTGTGATGAGCGGTATCGATCTGCCCCTCGCCATGAGCATCATGATCCCCGAGCCCTGGGCGCACAATGAGACGCTCACCCAGGAGGAGCGTGACTTCTATCAGTATTATGCGACGATGATGGAGCCGTGGGACGGCCCGGCATCCATACTTTTCTCGGACGGCGACGTGATGGGCGCGATCCTTGACCGCAACGGTCTGCGTCCCTCGAGATATGTGGTCACGGACGACGGAAGGGTGATCCTCTCTTCAGAGGTTGGAGTGCTTCCGCTCGACGAGAGCAGGATCGTCAGAAAAGAGCGCATCCATCCGGGCAAGATCCTGCTTGTCGATACCAAGCAGAAGAGGATATTTGTCGATGAGGAGATCAAGGAGAGGTACGCCTTGAGCGAACCGTTTGGCGAATGGCTTGACAGCAACCTGATCCAGCTTGCGGAGCTTAAGATACCGAACAAGAAGGTCCCCGCACTTGCGGGCGAGGAGCGGAAACGCCTACAGAAGGCTTTTGGCTATACATGGGAAGATTATTCGGTGGATATCTTAAACCTCGCGCTCACGGGAAAGGAGACGATAGGGTCGATGGGCGTCGACACGCCTATCGCAGCGCTCTCGGATAAATATCAGCCCTTGTTCTATTTCTTTAAACAGCAGTTTGCACAGGTGACGAATCCCCCTATCGATGCGCAGCGTGAGGAGATCGTGACCTCGAGGACAGTATATGTGGGGAAAAACGGTAATCTGCTCGAGCAGAAGCCGGAGAACTGCCATGTTCTGAAGATAAACAATCCGATACTGACCGATCTCGACCTGCTCAAGATCGAGAACATGAAGCGCGACGGGTTCAGAGTCTCGAAGGTTTCGACGCTCTTCTACAAGAGCTCACCCATGAAGATGGCGCTCAAGAACCTCTTCCTCGAGGTCGACAAGGCTTACAAGGATGGCGCGAACATCCTGATCCTCTCCGACAGGGGAGTGGACGAGAACCATGTGGCGATACCTTCGCTGCTCGCTGTGGCAGCAGTGCACAAGCACCTTGTAGACACGAGAAAATGTACCGCGATGTCGCTGATCCTTGAGTCGGGCGAGCCCAGACAGGTGCATCATTTCGCTGCACTTTTGGGATACGGTGCTTCCGCTGTCAATCCCTATCTCGCCCACGCCACGATAGCGCAGCTCATAGAGGATGAGATGCTCGACAAGGATTACTATGCTGCGGTCGATGACTATGATGATGCGATACTCTTCGGTATAGTCAAGATCGCATCGAAGATGGGCATCTCCACGATCCAGTCGTATCAGGGCAGCAAGATCTTCGAGGCAGTTGGCATCTCGCCCGATGTGATCGACGAGTACTTCACCGGGACCTTGAGCCGTGTCGGAGGTATCACGCTCGAAGATATCGGGAAAGCTGCCGATGCACAGCACAGCCGCGCATTTGACCCTCTGGGACTGGCTACGGATCTCGAACTTACCGCTCTCGGAAGGCACAGATCGAGAAGGCAGGGTGAGAACCACAGATACAACCCCGCGACGATCCACGCGCTCCAGACCGCGACCAGAGAAGGCGATTATGAGCGCTTCAAGGAGTATACAAGGCTTGCGGACGACGAGAGGACTGGGTATCTCAGGACGCTCATCGAGTTTAAGGAGGTTTCAGAGAAGGTCCCGCTCGATGAGGTTGAGGACGAGTACTCGATCGTAAAGCGCTTCAAGACGGGGGCGATGTCATACGGATCCATATCTGAGGAGGCCCACGAGACGCTTGCGATCGCCATGAACAGACTTCACGGCAGGTCAAACAGCGGTGAGGGCGGTGAGAGCGTTGAGAGACTGATGTCCGCAGGCAGTGACTGCGACAGGAACTCAGCGATCAAACAGGTCGCGAGCGGACGCTTTGGCGTGACGAGCAGGTACCTGGTGAGCGCAGGGGAGATACAGATAAAGATGGCGCAGGGGGCGAAACCCGGAGAAGGGGGTCATTTGCCGGGAAAGAAAGTCTATCCCTGGATCGCGAAGACCAGACATTCGACGCCGGGCGTGAGTCTCATATCACCTCCTCCGCACCATGATATCTATTCGATAGAGGATCTGGCTCAGCTCATCTACGACATGAAGAACGCGAACAAGAACGCCAGGATATCCGTCAAACTGGTATCCGAGGCGGGTATAGGCACGGTCGCGGCGGGCGTTGCCAAAGCCGGGGCGGGAGTCATACTGGTCTCCGGGTACGACGGCGGGACCGGCGCAGCGCCGACCTCCTCGATCCACAACGCAGGCCTGCCCTGGGAGCTGGGGCTCGCAGAGACTCACCAGACGCTGATCGCGAACGGCTTGAGGAACAAGGTAGTGATCGAGGCTGACGGAAAGCTGATGACGGGCAGGGATGTGGCAATAGCTGCGATTCTCGGCGCGGAGGAATTCGGGTTCGCCACCGCTCCGCTGATCACGATGGGATGCGTCATGATGAGAGCCTGCCAGTCGGACACCTGCCCGATGGGCGTGGCGACACAGAATCCCGAACTTAGGAAGCGGTTTGCGGGCAAGCCTGAGTACGTCGAGAACTTCATGATCTTCATCGCAAGGCAGTTAAGAGAGATCATGGCATCACTTGGCGTAAGGAAGATCGACGAGCTTGTCGGGCGTACCGATCTGCTCAAGGTGAAAGAGGGCCTGAGCGGCCACCGCGCCGAGATCGATCTTGGAGCCGTGCTCCTCGACATGTCGTCCATACCCCGCGAGGAGTCTGTCTATAAAGCCGGAAATGAGTTTGATTTCGGCCTTGGCAAGACGCTGGACGAGAGTGTGCTCTTAAAGTCGGTTAAGATAAGAAAGTCCCTGAAGGATGGGACACCTTCCGTGACCAAGGTCGAAGTCGGCAACACAGACAGGACGTTCGGAACACTTCTTGGCGCGGAGATCACAAGAAACCATCCCGAGGGGCTTGACCGCGATACGATAACCATAGACTGCACGGGCTCGGGCGGACAGAGCTTTGGCGCATTTATCCCGAAGGGACTTTCGATCAATCTCACGGGTGATGCCAATGATTATTTCGGAAAGGGCCTGTCCGGCGGGAAGCTGACCGTTAAAGCGCCTAAGGAGGCAAAGTACGATCCTTCCGAGAACATAATGGTCGGAAACGTGGCTCTGTACGGGGCGACATCCGGAGAAGCCTATATAGCCGGAATGGCAGGAGAACGCTTCGCGGTGAGGAACTCCGGGGCGAACGTTGTCGTGGAAGGCGTAGGAGAGCACGGGTACGAATATATGACAGGCGGATGCGTGGTGATCCTCGGATCCACGGGCAAGAACTTCGCAGCCGGGATGAGCGGCGGGGTGGCTTACGTTCTGGATGTTGAGAACAAGCTGTACCGCAACCTGAACAAACAGCTTGTCATCATGGAGACCGTGAAGCACAAGGCGGATCTCGAGGAGATCAGAAGACTTGTCGCGGAACATGTCGCAAACACGGGTTCAAAGAAGGGACAGATGATACTCGAGAGTTTTGATGAGTATGTGTCGCATTTTAAGAAGATCATCCCTGTGGATTATCAGGAGATGCTAAAACTGATCACCAAGGCAGAGGAGGAAGGCATGGATCCTGAAGCTGCAAGGATAGAAGCTTTCAACGAATTTGTCGGGAACAAAGCTTGAGCGTGATGCTCAAAGCAACGGATGAGGAACAGACCATGGGAAAAACAACCGGTTTTCTGGAATATGCAAGAAAAGAAGGAAAGGTCAGGGAAGAAGCGGAGAGAGTGCAGGATTTCAAAGAGTTCCACAAGAGACTCTCACTCCGCGAGCAGCAGCTTCAGGCAGCGAGATGCATGAACTGCGGCGTTCCCTTCTGTCAGGCCGGGGCGATTCTTGCCGGGATGATGTCGGGCTGCCCCCTGCACAATCTCGTTCCGGAGGTGAACGATCTGGTATATCGCGGGAGGATGGCCGAGGCGTACAGGAGACTTTCGATCACACATCCCCTGCCGGAATTCACCTGCAGGGTGTGCCCTGCGCTCTGTGAAGCGGCCTGTACCTGCGGATATGGGGATGAGCCCGTGTCCACGAAGGAGAACGAGAAGGCTGTCATCGAGTATGCGTTCGAGCACGGACTGGTATCCGGATGCGAGCCTGCCGTGCGGACAGGCAAGAAGGTGGCGGTCGTCGGAAGCGGGCCTGCGGGGCTTGCCGCAGCGGTGAGGTTAAACTCGAGAGGTCACCGTGTGACGGTATATGAGCGGAGAGACCGGATCGGTGGACTGCTGCGCTACGGAATACCTAACATGAAGCTTGATAAGTCAGTGATAGACCGCAGACTGGCGCTGATGGAGAAGGCTGGGATCGAGTTTGTGACATCCGCGGATATCGGGAGAGACATCTCCGCGTCGAAGCTCGTGGAAGAATATGACGCAGTGATCCTTGCCTGCGGCGCGTCAAACCCCAGAGACATCAAGGTTCCGGGAAGGGATGCGAAGAACATCAGGTTTGCGGTGGATTTTCTGACCGAGGTCACGAAGAACCTGCTCGACTCAGGCTTTGAGAAGCCTCCTGTGCGGCTTGCAAAGGACAGGCACGTGATCGTCATCGGAGGCGGGGACACCGGAAACGACTGCGTCGGAACGAGCATCAGACTGGGGGCAAAGAGCGTCACTCAGATCGAGATGATGCCTAAACCGCCCGAAGAGAGACTTGCCTCAAACTCATGGCCCGAGTGGCCGAGGGTCTTAAAGACTGATTACGGCCAGGAGGAGGCTGTTTGGAAGTTCGGAGAAGACCCGAGGATATACAAGACCACTGTCAAGGAGTTTCATAAGGATAAAAACGGCAACGTGAAGTCGGCTGTCCTTGTGTCGCTTGAACCTGAGAAGGACGAGAAGACCGGGAGGATGAACATGGTGCCCGTGGCCGGATCCGAGAGGGAGATCCCCGCAGATCTCGTGCTGATCGCCGCGGGGTTCCTCGGAAGTGAGGCGTATGTGACCGACGCTTTCGGAGTAGAGGTCGATGGCCGGACAAACGTCAGGACCTCACAGGGCGACTACCGCACCTCCGGGGCGAAACTCTATGTCGCGGGAGATATGCACAGCGGTCAGTCGCTCGTTGTAAGAGCCATGTCGGAGGGCGTGAACGCCGCAAAAGAGGTGGACGCCGATCTGATGGGTTATACGAATCTGTAAAAGTGCAAGTTACCGGTTCTTCCTGAATCTTGCAAGCAGAAGGTCAACTGCCCTTCCGTAGCTTTTGATGCCATCGGACTGGGCGTTGGCCTTTAAATATGTGTCGTTCATCTTCTCGCCGATCTCGCTTGCCTTCGTGTCCTTAAACTCCGCCCAGTATCTTGAGTTGTCCTCGAGGTCTCGCAGAACGCCCTCGCGGTAGTAAGGGCGCACCTCGTCGTAGAGCTTCGGATCCGACTTGTAAAGCGCATTTCCGGAGAGGATCAGAGCCTCCATATACCCGCTGTAGGCGAGGAGGTCGTTGTCCGACTCCTCACACGCAACGCAGCCTATAAAGTTTGCTTCGTCTTCGCGCATGAAGCCCTTCGTGTGAGACAGCTCGTGGCACATGACAAATGCGGTTGAATAGTCGGGTATGTCCGTGTTTACGTTGGCCTCGACGGTGAAGGGGAAGAAAAAGCCGGTGATGTTTAAGTGGGACAGCCCGCGCGAGAGAACGAGGCTCTTCGGTATAGGATAGGACCCTGAGAGGACGTCTATCCTCTCTCCGAGGCTTGTCATGGCATCCCTGCACAGCTTCCCAAGCTATCTGTCAGAGCATGACAGCCTGAGCACACCCTGCTCGTCTTCAAAGCAAAGGACAGAAGTATCGCCAAGGCGCTCCCTTGTCTGTGAGGCTTTCACCGCATAATCTATGCACATATCTTTTAAAAGTTCTTTGTTTTCTCCCGATGCCTCTATCCCGAAGCTCTCAGCTATCCCTTGCCTGAAGTAGTTCATCCCGCACAGCACGACAAATGAAAAGAAAATGATGCCAAGGGTTCCGACAAGCTTTAGCCCCGCGCGGATCGCGATGTGCTTCCTGCCCCTGACGGTTCCATCGGTGTAGGGTTTGGGCTGCCCGCAGCGGATCATTTTGAACGTGAAAACTATGATGGTCGCGAGTATGGCGGGTATCAGCAGGACAAGGACGAGTTCCGCGAGCGAAAAGGGAAGAAAGCCCGTGACCGTGGAGATCAGGGCCTGAAGAGCGCGGTAGAGCCCTCCTGAGAGCACGTGCTCGCAAAAGTCCGAAAAGAGCCTCGCAAGGGCGTAGATCAGCGCGCCCGCAGGCCAAAACAAGAGTATCAACAGTTCTTTTTTATATGCTTTCATAGGGCCTATTATAACAGAAAAGGCTTGACAAGTACAGAAATCATGATTATAATTTGTTACAAATTGTTTACAAAATGTTACGAAATACGCATAGCGGCGGACGGTCCTCTGTGACCGGGCATTTGCTTTGACTGTGGCTGCCGCTTGGAAAGGGAAGAAGAGAGGAAATGAAAACAAAGATCATTTGCATGATAGTCCTCGCTGCCATGTTTGCATCATTTGCCGGCACGATGACTGCCAGGGCAGAGAGAGAGCAGACGGGATCATTTGAGGAAGTGATCAGCGGGAACAAGGAGCTCGAAGACATAGCGGCAGGGCTTGAAGATCAGGCAGAGCCCGCGCAGGAAAAGAAGGAAGCAACACAGACCGAAGAGAAGACAGAAGTCAAGTGGAACGACAACTTCAAGAAGAAGGACCTCAAGTTCATGGCGTCGATCGTGTACTGTGAGGCCGGAAACATGGGACGCGATGCGAAGCTCGCGGTTGCAAACGTTGTATTGAACCGCATGAGGGACAAGGGTGACTACGGCCACGCAAACACGGTGAAGGACGTCATCTACGACCACAAGTGGGGCGTTCAGTTCTCTCCCACGGTGAACGGTTCTCTCAAGTCTGCGCTGAACATTTACAGCAACCTTGATGATTACAAGGGAACCTGGAGATACGACTACATGGTAGCCTGCATCGAAGTCGCAAAGGCAGCTTTCTGCGGGGAGAAGGCCATACCGGATTCCTTCCTTTACTTTAACGGCTATATCGACTCAAGCGTGGCACGCTGCAAGAAAAACGGCAAGAGCTACGTGGTACTCGAAGGCCATATCTACTTCTAAAACAGAAAAGTCCTCCCACCGGACCCTCCGGCGGGAGGTTTTTTTGAGCCCGGGGGGGCTCTGGGGGTCCTTGGTGGTCTCTTGGGGGGCCTTGGTGGTCCTTGGTGGCCCGTGGGGGGGGCTTGGTGGTCTCCGGTGGTCTCTTGGGGACGGGGTTAGGGTACCACATTGGGAAAAGACGATTTACAAATGAAGAAAATGTGATATTATTAAATAAGAGCGAAGATGCCGTCCTTAAACGGAGAAGGCGGCAGGAACGGAGGTATCACAGACAATATGGGCGATCTTTTATCCGGACTCGAATCGATGGGGCTCGGCAACCTGAAGGGTATGAGCCTTTTTGGTGAAGAAAAGAAAGAGGAAGCAAAAACCGAGGAAGTGAAGAAAGGCCCTTCGGAGGCTGATTTCATATTTGACAAGACCTACGAGTGCCCGGTCTGCGACCAGGAATTCAAGGCAAAGACTATCAGGACCGGCAAGGTCAAGCTCACGACCACAGACGTCGACTTAAGACCTATATATCAGGAGGTCGACTGCTTAAAATATGACGCGGTAGCGTGCCCCATTTGCGGATACGCTTCCATAGCAAAGTTTTTCAACACGATAACCGGAGCTCAGGCGAAGCTTGTGAGGGAGAACATCTCAAACTCCTTCAAAGGGCTCGGACCGGATCCGGAGGTCTATTCCTACGACGACGCCATAGCAAGGCACAAGCTCGCGCTCGTGAACACTATGGTAAAGAGGGCGAGATCGAGCGAGAAGGCCTACACCTGCCTGAAGACTGCTTGGCTGCTCAGGGGCAAGGCAGAGAACCTGCCGGATGACACCCCGAACTTCGAAGAGGTCACTGCCGCACTCCACAAGGAGGAGGTCGAGCTGCTTGGCAACGCGTACACGGGCTTTATGGATGCCTTCTCCAAGGAGGGTTTCCCCATCTGCGGCATGGACGAGATCACGCTGACCTACCTGCTCGCGGAGCTTGCGAGAAGAGTCGGCAAGAACGAGGAGTCGCTGAGGTGGGTATCGCGCGTACTCATCTCGAAGAACGCGTCTGAGCGTATAAAGAGCAGGGCCCGCGAGATCAAGGAGCTCATCACCGGGGAAGCCGGCTGATGTGGTTCCTGCCCGGGAAGATGTTTACATGCAAGACTTACTGCAGGGAGGATCATCCTCCCTGTTGTTAGTTTAAGAAGTCATCCTCCCTGTTGTTAGTTTAAGAAGGCGGGGCCTGGTCACAGGTTTACGACTGCTGCCGGTATACGGGCATTGAGGCAAAACGGAGGTTTGTTTATGAAGGAAATGCTGTATGAGATACCTATAAATGATGCATTTGACAAGAACTGCGGATGCCCGATGTGCTACCTGCACAATTCGCTCACGAGGGACACCGTCGAGTTTACGATGGGCCCGAGTTATATGGAGGACGATGTGAGGATGCAGACGAACCGCCTGGGTTTCTGCAGGGAGCACGTCTCCATGCTCTACGGACACGGCAACAGACTGGGGCTTGCACTGATGCTGAAGACCCACATGGACGAGGTGATCGACAAGGTCGAGGCCGCGCAGAAGGAGGGACGCGCGGCATCCGGCGGGTTTTTGAAGAAGAAGACCGCCGAGAACCCCGTCTCTGCCTACCTTTTGACGCAGAAGGAGTCGTGCTTCATGTGCGAGAGGATAAACCGCATATTTGACCGCTATCTTGCGACTGTCTTCTATATGTACACGCACGACCCGGGCTTTAAGGGGAAGCTTGAAAAGAGCAAAGGGCTGTGCATGGAGCACTACAGGCTGCTCTACGAGCTTGCGCCCCAGCACCTGAAGGGCAAGGACCTCGAGAACTTCACGCACGACATAGACGAGGTTTTCCTAAGCAACCTCAAAGAGACTCGCGACGACGTGGACTGGTACACGAGGAAGTTTGACTACAGGTTCAAGGACGAGCCGTGGAAGAACGCGAAGGACTCGATCCAGAGAGCCATGGAGAAGACGGCCTCGCTGTACTACGACGGGAACGAGGATCCGTGAGAAAAAGTGAGCAAAAAAGAGCATACGAGAGCAAACAATAGGATACCCAACGAATCATAACGATGTGCAATCTGTCGGGGGTTGCTTTTTTCCGGCGGATTGCATATTATATTCAGCAGGGATTAGCACTCGTATCAAAAGAGTGCTAACAAGAAGCGGCGAACACCGCGAGCTATCACACTAAGGAGGAATCATCATGAAACTCAAACCACTGGGAGACAAAGTTGTTTTAAAGCATATCGAAGCTGAGGAGACCACCAAGTCCGGCATCATCCTTGCCGCAGCAGCTCAGGAAAAGCCGCAGCAGGCAGAGGTCGTAGCGGTAGGCCCCGGAGGGATCGT
>JAGDDC010000004.1 GCA_017958245.1 Lachnospiraceae bacterium | reverse complement strand
TCATCCAATTCAAGAGCGCCTAAGGCAGAAGGTATCCCGTATGACAAGGGAACAAGATAGCATTTGCAGCGGGTCTGCAAGCTTTGGCAGGCGGGCCTTGTCTGCAGGAAAGAGGTGGTCGAATGAAGATAACACTCAACCCCGATGAGTCTGTTGTAAAGCTCATCAAAGACGGTCTGGAGAAAACGGGTGGTTATTGCCCCTGCAGACGTGAACGTACCCCGGACACCAAATGTATGTGCCTTGAGTTCAGGAATCAGATCAAGGACGAAGATTTCGAAGGTTTTTGCCACTGCATGCTGTATTACAAGTCAAAGGAGGGAAAGGAATAAACATGGCTGAGATCAAACTTACTGTAGACAACTTTGAAGAAGAAGTAATCAAGTCAGACGTTCCGGTACTCGTTGATTTTTGGGCGACCTGGTGCGGACCCTGCCAGATGCTCGGGCCGATCATCGCAGAGATCGCCGAGGAGGCAGGCGGAAGGTTCAAGGTAGGCAAGGTAAACACGGACGACGAGCCCGCACTTGCCGACAGATTCAACATCTCAAGCATCCCCACCGTTCTGATCTTCAAGAACGGGGAGGTTGTAAACCAGAACACCGGTGTGACCACGAAGGATAATCTTCTTTCGCTGATACCGTAGATTATGAACACAGACAGCCGTCGGGATGAGATTCCCGGCGGCTGTTTTTTCATTTTCTTCTGCCTCTAAGTCTGAGGATTTCCTCAGTTTCTCCTATTCTATTTCCGCATCTGTTCAAATAAGGGTTTGCCTATCACCCGTAAAGAAATCCGCTACGCGCTTAATACAGTCTTTTTCCTCGTCATAGACAGCGTGAGCGCCGTTTTCGAAGATGTAGATCTCGCAGCCTGTGGCCTCGGCGATCTCTTTCATTGACTCAAGCCCTACGATCTTGTCGTTCTTTCCTCCTATCACGAAGAGGGGGCATTTGATGAGGCCGAGGCGGTTGTATATGTCGTAACCCTCGCAGGCTCTGACCTGTATGATGAAGCGCTCATAGTCTTCAGAAGTGAGGCCCAGATTCATCGAGAGCATGATGCGACGGTATTTTTTAAGGAAGGCGTCCGAGTAGAGGTGGTCCGCAAAGCTTGCAGTCAGAGCCTTTGCGTCACCCGCAAGGGCGTATCCCGTCCACTGCGGGAGAATGTCGCGGGCAAAGCTTGACTCTCTTGAGGACGAGGAAGCCACAGCGATCTTTTTCACAAGCTCCGGGTACTCTATGGCCATGGTGAGGGCGATCATGCCGCCCTGGGATATGCCGTAGAGGTATATGTCGCTGAGACCGAGGGCTCTTGCGGCATCCGCCGTGTCCCTTGCCATGTCGGCGACAAGGTAGCCCTGCTCCATGTTTTCCTTTCGCTCAAAGAGATAGACCGTGTAGTCCTTGGCGAGGCAGGCGTACTGCTCCGCGATGGACGCGGCGGAGGAAAGAACGCGCTTCGGGCTGATGCCAGGAAGCACAACGAGAGTATCGCTTCCCTCCCCGAATCTCAGATAGTTCATCCTAAGAGATCCGGTGTCTACGGTCTGTACCGTGTGATCGATCATGTCTGTCGCTGCCGCTTGAAGCGGCCCTTTCAAATGTTTTTTGGCGAGAGCATGCTGCCCTTGTTCTTCTTTAAAAGATCAGGACTCCCTGCTCTTTGCTCCCATAGCTTTGAGCGCCGCCTTGCGCTCGTACATCATCTTGTCTGCGCGTTCCATAGCGTCGCGCAGCTCTCTGTCGTCGGGCTCCAAGACAGAATAGCCCACGGATACCACGACGTTGTCAGTGTCTATGTTCGCCTCGACCTCGCGGTTGATGGCGTCTAAGGATTCGTGCATGGTCTCGTATCCCTTGCCCAATAGGATCACGGCGAACTCATCGCCTCCGACCCTGAAGACCGCGCCGTGATCAAAGTGCCTGCAGATCAGCGCGCTCGCATCCTGTATGAGCTTGTCGCCCGCCGCGTGTCCCTTTGTGTCATTGACGTACTTCAATCCGTTGATATCGCACATGACAACGGCGATCTTCTTGTCGACCTCGCCCGATCTGATCAGGCTGTCGATGTGGTCCTGATACTCCGTGTAGGCGTGTTTGTTCCTGACGCCGGTCATGGAATCGGTGTTTGCCATGCTCCGGAAGAACTTGCTGTTCTTCTTCTCGTCCTCGAGCTGTGCCTTGGAGACTTTGCGGAGCTGGAGGATGAGGACGGACGCAAATATCATGGTGGAGAGCAGCGTGACCACGATGAGGATCCCACTGACTAAGTTGTTGTTGTCGTTTATCACGCGGATCTGATCGTATACAACGTTCTCATGGATCAGGACGACGAGCATCCATCCGGTGTTGGGCACCGGTGAGTAGCAGAGCGTCTCCTGCTCGTCTCCGGATACGAGAGTCAGGTTCCCGTCATTTCCCTCTTCAAAATCGCGTGAGAGCTGCTCCCATTCTGACTGTGATATGTAAGGCTTCGTGCTCTCGAGCAGGTTCTCGCCTGCCTTGACCATGCCGAGCTCTGTGTCGGAGAGGTTGCCGCCTGTCTCCGTGTACAGGCAGAAGCTGGTGTTCTTCTGGTCTTCGAAGGCGAGAAGACTGGAGATCTCGTCGATGTCGATCTGAACAAAGCAGGTCTTGAAATTCTTTCCCTTGATGAGGAGACCGCCGGTGGGTATGGCGAGGCAGAGCTGCTTCGATGATCCGTACAGGTGAAGGGTGCTGATCACGCGGTCGTTCAGGTTCTCGTCTGACAGAAAGTCGTATCTGCTGCCGCCTGAGTAAGTCGTATACTGTGTGTATACGGTGTTGTCCTCGCTTACGAGCGCGAACCTGTTCAGTGAGAGCAGCGTCTTGATACGTCCGAGCGAGCTGCGAAGCTCCTCCTGGGAATTGATCTCGTCCTCCCTGAGCACGTTCAGCGCTTTCTCCATGTGCTCGAAGTTGTTGTTTATGAGGTTTGTGATGGTCCTCGCACGCTGGTCGGCCATTGATTCGAGGTAGAAGGTACTCACGGTCGCGACCGTCTCGTCGGTCGCGGACACCGCTCTTCTCGCTGCCCAAATGGTGCTGAACACCAGGATGATCGTCACCAGGACACTTCCGACCGAAGCTGTGTATATAAACCGTCTGCTTGTGTTGTTCTTTTTGTTCGTCATAATATGTCACCGTATAAGAGTTCCAACATGAGAGACGCATCTTCCTGGTAGATGATAGTCGTGATCTCGTTGGTCTTCTCGGGGAACAGGTCGCCGGGAAGGTTGCCGTCCGCGATCTTTACCGCCACCTGCAGGGTGTCAAACCCGATGGAGAAGCAATCCTGCACTCCCAGGCAGTAGATCACGCCGTCGTTTAAGTACCGGAGGGCTTCCTCGTCGTGGTCCATCCCGACGATCACAGTGTCACTTCCCACTTCCGTGATCGCTCTGGCAGCCCCCACGGGGTTGCTCATGTTGCAGCAGATGATCCCGTCAAGACTCGGATAGTCCTTCAATATATCCAGTGTGAGCCTGTAGGCGTTGTCGATGGAGTCCATGTCATACTCCACGGCCACTATGTGCATATCGCCGTATTTTGAGATGGCAGCCTTCGCTCCGCTTGCACGGTCCTCGTGGCACGGAGCTCCGATGCTCCCGACAAGTATGGCCACCTCGCCTTCGTAACCCAGCTTCTTGCACAGGGCCTCGGCCAGATCGGCTCCGTCCTCGTAGTTATGGGTGTTCCCGACGTAGGCGATCCTCTTGCAGCCCTCAGACGCGTCCGAACTGGAGAAAGTCATGATCTTGTAGCCCTCGTCCGTCATTTCGTCGAGGATCGGGGAAATGATCGCGTCATCCGCCACATCTACGCCGATGACGTCATATCCTCCATACGCCGCCTTTGCAAGCCGCTCCTTCTGGTCCTCGGCGGATGCAGCGGCAGGCGCCATGTACTCGTAGCTGACCGCTATGCCTTTGTCGAGGAATTGCCGCTGAGCCTCCTCCATACCGAGCGCGACCGCGTCCCACCAGGGGTGGACTATCTTGTACGTGAAATAGAAGCTGTATTCGCTTTTTTTCGGCACATAAGAGTCCAGCTCGTGGTCGAAATCCACCGCGCTTCTCACAAGGTCCTTGCTGCTGCTTGCTTCCACGGGGGCAGGCGTTTTGTCGTCTGCCACAGAACAGCTTGAAAGTGAGAGCATGAGGACAAATGATGCTGACACGGCAAATGCTTTTTTCAAGAATCTCTTTTCATGTCTCATATGTCGTCACTCCCTTGTCCCTGACTTCAATACTGTAAAGGAAAAAAGATTTACTATATTTATACCACGTTTTTTATGCAAATGCCATACCCGGCGGGCAATTGGCGAAAAATGGAAACACAGTCCCCGCGCGGTCCCGCACGACTTCTCACCTGTCTTGTGCGGGAATGAGGCGTAACTTTAAGCCAAAAATCGCGAAAAAAGGTTGTATTTTTATAAAAACATGTTATCATAAGTCAGGGGCAGGAAACCTGCCCTAAAACAAGGACGACCCTTGCGGGAGCGTCCAAAAAGGAGATACCGGAATGAAAAGAAGAATTTTCAGTCTGGTGCTCGTTGTTCTGATGACGGCCGCACTCTGCGGGTGCAAAGGCGGCACGGATAAAGACGGTGGAACTATAGTGGTTGGAATAACCCAGGATATGGATAGTCTTGACCCACACAAAGCAGTAGCGGCAGGAACTAAAGAGGTTTTGTACAACATCTTCGAGGGACTTGTAAAGTCCGATGAAAAAGGAGATCTTGTTCCGGCAGTAGCAAAGAGTTACACCATTTCTGAGGACGGACTGACGTACTCATTTGAACTGAGAGACAACGTCAGGTTCCACAATGGTGACAAGGTTACTGCGGAAGACATAGTTTATTCGCTGAAGCGTTGTGCCGGTATGCTTGAGACTACCGATCCGGAGGTCCAGGTGATATCGGCTTTTTCTGTTATAAAAGAGATCAAGGCAGATGAGACAAAGGTGGAAGTCGTGCTTGATAGCCCGAACACTGAGCTGATAGGGTACTTCACCTGCGCCATAATCCCCGAAAACTACACCGATCAGACAACGGCACCCATAGGGACCGGACCTTTCAGGTTCGTGAGCTACACGCCTCAGGTGAGTGTGGTGATCGAGAAGAACAATAAATACTATCTCGACGGAGTTCCTTCACTCGACGGCGTGACCTTCAAGATATCCGCCAGCTCGGATGCGGCTTTTCTGGAGCTGCTGGGCGGATCGATAGACGTCTTTCCCTACGTCACCGACGAGCAGTCAAAGCAGCTTAAGGACAAGTTTGACATACTGGCTGCGCCGATGAACCTTGTGCAGGGGCTCTTCCTCAACAACAAGGTCAAACCTTTTGATGACGTGAGAGTCAGACAGGCTCTCAACATGGCCGTCAACCGTGACGAGATCATAAGCATGGTGGCGGGCGGCAGGAGCGACGTGGTCGAGAGCGCGATCTTCTCGAGCTACAAGACCTACTACAACGAGTCGCTCAGTTCTTTCTACACCTACGATCCGGACCGCGCAAAGGCACTCCTTGAGGAGGCCGGGTACGGAGACGGTTTCAGCTTCAAGATCAAGGTGCCCTCGAACTACGTCTTCCACATCGACACCGCTCAGGTGATCGTGGAGGAGCTCAAAAAGATAGGCGTGGACGCTCAGATCGAGCTGATCGAGTGGGCGACGTGGCTCTCCGACGTATATTCGGGGAGAGACTTTGAGGCAACGGTCATAGGACTCGACGCGAAGCTTGCGCCCGGGGATACGCTCAAATACTATCCCTCGGATTCCTCAAAGAACTTCATAAACTTCTCGGACCCCGAGTTTGACGAGCTCTACAAGAAGGCAGTCAACGAGGTCGACACGGACAAGAAGGCAACTGCGTACAAGAGGCTGCAGGAGATCCTGACGGAGCAGGCGGCTTCAGTCTTCATCCAGAGCCCGCACAACGTTGTCGCGGTCTCGAAGAGAGTAGAGGGATATGTTTTCTACCCTGTTTACGTTCAGGACATGTCGACCATACGCATAAAGGCTCCGGAGGCGGACGACTTGCTGCCGCTTACCGGACGTGACGGGAATTAAACTATAAAGGGAGGTGACCCCCGTGATCTACTATGTTAAAAAAACGTTGTCGTTTTTGGTGACATTGTTCTTCATTGCGGTCATCTCCTTTGTTTTGTTTCAGGTGATACCGGGCGACAGCGCAGTCACGGAGCTCGGGACGGAGGCGACCGCCGAGCAGATCGAGGCGGTCAGGCAGGCCAGGGGACTTGACGACCCTGCGACCGTCAGGTTCTTCAGATGGATGGGCAAGGCTCTGACGGGCGATTTCGGTATGTCTGTGAGGTACGACCGCCCCGCGGGAGAGCTCATAGCGGACAGATTTGCAGTGACACTGGGACTGGGCGGACTTTCGATGCTCATGATCGTGCTGATATCGCTCCCTCTCGGGATCATAGTATCGCGAAAAGAGGATGGCCTTCTCGACAGGGTAATGACCGTTCTCTCGCAGACCGTCATGGCCGTCCCCTCTTTCTTCATGGGGATATTGGTGACTCTCGTCTTCGGGATAGTCTTAAACCTCTTCACTCCCGGCGGATACAGGACTGTGTCGCAGGGATTTGCCGAGTACCTCGGGTTCATGGTCTTCCCCGCGCTCTCCGTCGCTCTGCCGAAGATCGCGATGACGGTGAAATTCATGAAGAGCTCGATGGCGAGGGAGAAGGAGCAGGACTACGTGAGGACAGCCACCGCCAAGGGCTGCGACGGGCGGACCGTGCTGAAGAGGCACATACTCAAAAACTCGATGATGAACGTGGTGACCTTCCTTGGGCTGATCTTTGCGGAGGTCATAGCGGGAAGCCTGATGGTCGAGCAGGTATTCAACGTGCCCGGACTCGGGAGGCTGCTCGTGAGCGCCATAGCGAACAGGGATTTCGCCATAGTGCAGGGGTGCATATTGCTCACCGCGGTGATAGTGATGCTCACAAACCTCTTTGTGGACGTGCTCTACCGTGTGCTCGACCCCAGGATCAGATGACGACAAGGCAGACAGCAGGCAGGATCGACTATGCACAAA
Organism: Lachnospiraceae bacterium; assembly: GCA_017958245.1. The sequence continues at coordinate 3,199 of JAGDDC010000004.1, read as the reverse complement.
AAGTTAAATAAAAAATTAATATTTGGCATATGCCTTGCATCGCTTATGTTCGTCCCCGTGCTCATAGGCTTTTTTGTCACGCCTTACGACCCTGAGGCCATGGATATATCTTTAAAGAACGCCGCGCCTTCGCTGACGCATTTGTTCGGAACGGACAACTTCGGGCGCGACATCTTCTCAAGGATCATGGAGGGCGGCAAGACGACTTTCCTCGTGGCTCTTGCGACCGTCTTCGTGGGCGCCGTGGCAGGGACTGCGATAGGGGCTGTGACCGGATACTTCGGAGGGATAGCCGACGAGATCTTCATGAGGCTCAACGATGCGCTTGCCTCGCTTCCGAGCATCCTTCTGGCACTCGTGATAGTGAGCGTACTGAACATAGGTACCGCCAACATAGTCATAGCACTGGGGATCGTCTTCATACCCTCATTTGCAAGGATAATGAGGTCAGAGGTGATACGCGAGAGGGGCATGGACTACGTGAGGAACGCAAGGCTTTGCGGAGCGGGGCATCTGAGGGTGATCCTGGTCCACATCCTGCCGAACACGAGAAACGTCTTTTTGTCGACCGCGCTCATCGGGATCAACAACGCGATACTCGCCGAGGCCGGGATGAGTTTCCTGGGGCTCGGTGTTCAGCCGCCTGAGGCGAGCCTTGGAAGGATGCTTGCGGAGTCTCAGGCATACCTTCTCACCGCGCCGTGGTACGCACTCTTCACCGGTGCGTTCATAGTGCTCTCGATCCTGTCGATCACACTCATAGGAGAGAACCTGGGTGTCACGAGCCAGACATACAAGAAAGTTAAAAGAAGGATTAACAAACAGAGAATAGCACTGCTCTCAAAGATAGTGTCATCCGGGAAAGATGACATACTCGTGGTGGACGAGCTGAGCGTGAGCTTCTGTGAGCCCGACGGCTCGCTTCAGCCCTGCCTCGACAGGGTGAGCGTGAAGGTCTCGGACGGCGAGATAGTCGGGATAGTGGGTGAGTCCGGAGCCGGAAAGAGCATGCTCGCAAAGGCTGTGATGGGCATCATGCCGAAGGCGGCCTGCATGACGGGCGGAACGGTCAGCTTCCTCGGGGAGCACCGGCTGGACACCATGTCCGAGGAGGAGCTCGGAAAGCTGAGGGGAAGCAAGGTGGCCATGGTCTTCCAGGAGCCTATGAGCTCGCTCAACCCCCTGATGACGATCGGCGACCAGGTAAAGGAAGTGCTCGATATACATTTCCCGGAACTCGACGAAAAGACGAAGAGGGAGAGGACGATCGATGCTCTGGATGAGTGCGGGCTTGCGGGAAAGGCAGTCTTTGACCTCTATCCCCACGAGCTTTCGGGAGGCATGAGGCAGAGGGCGATGATCGCCATGGCCGTGATCGCAAGGCCGGAGCTCGTCATAGCGGACGAGCCGACGACTGCGCTTGACGCGAAGACCGCGGATCACGTCCTCGAGCTGCTCGGGGAGTTGTCAAAGCGTCACGGCATATCGGTCCTGCTCATATCTCACGACCTTGAGGTGATCAGGCGGATCTGCAGCAGGGTATATATCTTAAAAGACGGAAGGGTCGTGGAGCAGGGGGATATAGAGAAGGTTTTCGAGACTCCCGGTGAGGAGTATACAAAGAACCTCATCCGCGCATCCCACGGCATAGTAAGGTGCACATACAGTGAGCCCGAGGACAGCGAGACGGTGCTCGAGGTCAGGGATCTCAACGTGTATTACAGGCAGAAGTCTCACGGGTTCTTTTCGAGGAGCATGCTTTTTAAGGCCGTGAACAACGTGTCAATGAAGGTGGACAGACACGATACGGTGGGGCTTGTGGGTGAGAGCGGCAGCGGAAAGACGAGTCTTGTGCGCGCCATAGCAGGCTTTATAAAGCAGTGTGACGGAGAGGTGATCAGAGACCGGGCGAAGAGCCTCGGCATGGTCTTCCAGGACCCTCATTCGAGCCTGAATCCTTGCAAGAGGGTGGGCTGGATACTTGAGGAACCCTTGAAAAACACGGGCGTAAAAAAAGACGAGCGAAAGAGGCGCGTACGTGCTATACTTGAGAGTGTGGAGCTCTCTGAGGAGTATGCCATGAGGCACATAAGCGAGCTGTCGGGAGGACAGAAGCAGAGGGTGGCCATAGCGCTCTCCGTGATATGCAGGCACGATCTTGTGATCCTCGACGAGCCGGTGTCGGCGCTCGACGTCACGATCAGGGAGCAGATCCTTGAACTTCTCGTGAAGCTCAAGGAGGAGATGGGGCACGCCTACATCTTTATATCGCACGACATGGGACTCGTGAAGCGCATTTGCAACAAGATATACCGCGTTGACAAAGGTGATGTGACAGAGCTTAAAGAGATGCCCGGGACTGAAGAAGAAAAGAACGGGACCCTTCAGCAGGGGTGAGACAGGCCCGGACGGGACAAACACGCGGAAGGAGCATTTTATGGGAAGGATCGATCTGAACAATCTTGATAGATATCTGATCTTTGACGGCGGCATGGGCACGATGCTGCAGAATGCCGGACTGGCGGCCGGGGAGATACCCGAGCGCTGGAACATCGAGAGGCCCGAGGACGTAAAGAAGGTTCACCGCGCCTACGTGGAGGCTGGAGCCGACGTGGTCTCGGCGAACACCTTCGGCGCGAACAGCCACAAGCTCCCCGCGGACTTGGACGTTGAGTCCTGTATAGCCGCAGCAGTGAGGCTTGCCAGGGAGTCGGGGGCACGTTTCGTGGCCCAGGACATAGGCCCTGTCGGCGCGCTTCTTGCGCCGCTCGGAACGCTCACCTTCGAGGAAGCCTACGAGCTCTTCAAGGAACAGGTCCTCGCCGGAGAGAAGGCGGGAACGGACATCTACATTATAGAGACCATGACCGACATCTACGAGATGAAGGCCGCGCTGCTCGCTGTGAAGGAGAACTGCGACAAGCCCGTGATCGCGAGTATGAGCTACCAGGAGGACGGCAGGACGTTCCTCGGCACTCCGCCCGAGGTCGCGACTTACACCATGTGCTGCCTCGGAGCCGATGCAGTCGGGGTCAACTGCTCGCTCGGACCGAAGGAACTCTACCCGATAGTCGAAAAGATCTGCTCCGTGTCCACGAAACCCGTGATAGTACAGGCAAATGCGGGACTCCCGAGGCTGGTTGACGGCGAGACCGTCTACGACATAGGACCAAAGGAGTACGCGGACCACGTGGAGAAG
>JAGDDC010000294.1 GCA_017958245.1 Lachnospiraceae bacterium | reverse complement strand
GGTATCTGTATGATGAGCTTCATGGCTTTTCCTTTCGATCCTGATTGCTGCGGTCCCCGTCTGCTCCGGGGACACTGTAGACATTATATCAGCCTTCTTTTCGTGTTGCCACACAAAGCTTGCCCGTCACTCCGGCACGATCTCGTATTTCCTCTTCCTGATCTTGACCGTGTTGTAGAGCGTCTTGTACTGGATCGGGCTGAGCCCCTCTATATAATTCCTGTAGAACGGCCTCTTGAAGCCGTTCGCCTCGAGCACGTCCACTGCCTTGTTGTAGGCGATCGCCGCCTTCTCCTCGCTGTGGTAGCGCCCGACTATGTTGTCGCCGTTTATGTGGATCCGCGCGGTGTAGGCATATCTGCCCTCGCCCCCGCTCCTCGTCACTCCGAAATACCTGTTGATCACGGCAATGTTGCTGTATCGCAGGTCGTTCTCGTCGCCGTTCTTGAAGACGTAGTCGCGGTCCTTCACCGCGAAGCTGTGGATCCCGTACCTCGAGAGGATGCCGACCTGCATGCCGAAATCCGCGACGAAGAGCCGCCCGCCGCGCTTCATGATCTTGTGGTTCATGTAGTAGAACAGATCGTCGACGTCGAAGAGCAGCACCGTGTGCCTGTCGACATAATACCTGAAGAACTTGTTCTCGAGAAGTATCGGGTTGCGGCAGTAGATCCCGGATCTGCGCAGGTTCACGAGCATGACCCATTTGTCAAATGAAACCGCCGTGCCGCACTCCTCATAATCGTCGATCTCGGGCTCCGCCCCGCTTTCATTGCCCATATCGGCGCGGATCCCCAGCACCCGCACGGCAACTTTGTAGGCGTCGGAAGCAGAAGTCTCGTCGGCGTAGCTTCCGAGGCTTATGTGCTTTCCCTTGTATGTGACGGACGACCGGTAGTAGACCGTTCCGTCCTTTTTCTTCGCCTCAAAGACGCCTGCTTTCGACATGGTTCCTCTTTAGATCTAAAAATGCGAGCAGCACTATAAGCCGGGTTCTGTCTTGGATGATCATCTTTCTTGACTGCATGTTACCATACAGCTCTCCTATCTCACCGATAGGACGCGGCCTACCCGGGAGCATGACGGGCCGCCATACGGCTCCCCTTCTTGGCCTTGCTTCGGATGGGGTTTACACAGCCTCCACCGTTACCGGTGAAGCGGTGGTCTCTTACACCGCCATTCCACCCTTACCGCCGGCAGAGCCGACGGCGGTTTCTTTTCTGTTGCACTTTCCTTAGGGTCACCCCCACCGGACGTTATCCGGCATCCTGCCCTGCGAAGCCCGGACTTTCCTCACATGCGGCCTTTCATTACCCGCCTGCGCGACCATCCGTGCTGCTCAGCTACTGATTCTATCACGGTTATGCTCGGTTGTAAAGTTCGTTACACTCTAATTACTTATCCCGTTTTCAATGTGTGTCCTGTGTCTTCACCAAGCACGGACGGCGTCGCTTAGCCAGATCACACATTGAAGACCGATCCGCCCACGAACTCTCTGAGGATCGAGTTTCTCGGTATCTCCTCGCTCGATACCCCGAGGAAATAATCGAGGAATTTGAGCAGTCTCTTCGCCTCGATGTACTCGGGGCAGTCGCGCTCGATCCCGAAGAGGATCGGCTCTGCGTACTGCTTGAGCACCGCGAGCTCGTAGATCAGCGCCGAGTTGAACATCGCATCCGCGCTCTCCTGGAACGGGAAGATGTTCTCCTCCTCGCCGCGCCTTACGGAAGGCCACATGGAGATCGTCCTCTTCGCGCTGGTACCTCTCGTCCTCGCGTCCCTGACCATACGGCGGATCAGACGGCCGTCGGTCGTGGCGATACGGTTGTGCTCGTCGATATTGAGCTGCGTGAGCGCAGAGATGTAGATCTTGAACTTGCTGTCAGCGGGCAGTGTATACGAAAGCTTGTCGTTGAGCCCGTGGATACCCTCTATGACGAGTATATCCTCCTTGCCAAGCTTCAGCGTGTTGCCCTTGTACTCGCGCTTTCCGCTCTTGAAATTGAACGTCGGCATGTCGACAGTCTCGCCGTTTAAGAGCCTTGTCATGTCGCTGTTGAAGCCTTCTATATCAAGCGCTTCGAGGCACTCGAAGTTGTAGTTGCCGTCCTCGTCCTTCGGCGTGTCCTCTCTGTTTACGAAATAGTTGTCGAGCGAGATCGGATGAGGCTTGTATCCGAGCGTCCTCAGCTGTATGGACATACGGTGCGAGAACGTCGTCTTTCCCGAGGAAGAAGGACCTGCGATCATGACGAACTTCCTGTTGCCGCTGTCCCTGATCTGCTCTGCGATATCGCCCATGTTCTTCTCCTGGAGCGCCTCCTGGACCAGTATCAGGTCGCTGATGTTTCCGTGCGAGATCTGCTCGTTCAGGTCGCCGACCGTCTCGATGCCGATCTTCTGACCCCATGTGTTCGACTTCTGCTGCGTGCGGAAGAACATTTCCCTCGGCTCGAACTCGCCTATCTGAGTGGGGTTCTTTCTGTCGGGCAGCATCAGCAGGAAGCCCTTGTCGTACATGAACAGGTCAAAATACTTGAGAACTCCGGTCGTCGCGGGCATGTACCCGTAGAAATAATCCACGAACCCGTCCAGATTGTATATGTTTGTGTTGGAAACGCGACGGAATCTGAAGAGCTTCTCCTTGTCGTACATCCCGTATTTGCGGAAGAGCTCCTCCGCCTCGGCCGTCTTGATCGAGGACTTCTTGATCGGGAGATCGCGCTCAACCAGCGAGATCATCTCCTTCTTCACGTCCTCAAGCTGGTCGGGCTGAAGCTCGAAGCCGGCGTGGAACTCGCAGTACAGCGCCGATCCGATCGAATGCTCCACGCAGATCTTGTCGATGTTGCCCGCGTCGAACACCCTGTAGAACGCCCTGAGCATGAGCAGGATCATACCTCTCGTGTAAGTCGCCGCGCCTGCGGTCTCGGATGTCGTTATGAACTCGACCTTGCAGTCCTTCTCGACGCCCTTCGTGAGCTCGGCGAGCTTGCCGTCCACCATCGCGAGGATGATGTCGTTCTTGTAATCCTTCCGGTAGTCGCGGCTGATCTCAAGCAGCGTCGTACCCTCAGCGTATTCCATGATCAATCCGTTGATGTTTACTTTACAATTCATAGCCTTCTCCTATCCGAAGCGTAGATTTATCCTGCTTCTCGGGCGACGCTCCCACGCCCGGCAGTTAGACTCAGGCCTTCCCGGGGGTATGGCTTTACTTCCGCCTTTCCCCGCAAATGACCGATCGTCTCCGTCATACTTCCTTCAGGGCCTCACAGCTCCTTATTGCGCAGTCCAATACTTCCAGCCTGCGCGTAAACCGCTCCCGTTCTCCGCCTTCTGGCTCCGCACCCGAAGCCTTCAGGCTCCCGAGCACCCGCTCCGCCTTCTTCCTCTCGTACAGAAGGAGTTCGAGGTACACTTCATTTCCCTTGTACATCAAAGCGTCCCCGTATCTGAGCCGCGCCTCCTCTTCAAGGGAGCACTCCCTCTCGAGTATCGCATCGATCTGCACTGCGCCGTCGTCCTCACGTCCGACTCTCGATGCGACCTTCTCAACAAACGCCCGAAGGGCGTCAGGCATCCCCCGGGGACCGGATCCTGCGGATGTCTTCCTCACAGCCCGCATCGCCGCATAATACTTCCCGCCGTCGAAGCAGACATCCTCCGCTTCTATCACATAGCCCGCATCCTGCAAGTAGCTTCTCACAAGCTCCGGATGCGATTGCGGCGAGAGCACCATTTCCCGCACACCCGTGAGCCTGTCGCGCCCTCTCTCGAGGAGCTCCGTCATCAGCACTCCGCCCATGCCGGTCATCACGATATTCTCCGCCTCTCCGGGCGCGAGCGCGTCGAGCCCGTCCGAAAGCCTCGTCTCTATCGCCTGACTACAGTTGTAGAGTGAAATGTTCTCCTTCGCGTGTCCTATCGGCCCCTCGCGCACGTCCATGGCGATCGCTCTCTCTGCCTTGCCCTCGAGCACGAGGCAAATGCACAGGAACGCGTGATCGCATCCCACATCCGCGACCGTCCCGCAGGGGCTCAAAAGCCGCGCCGCCATCTCCAGGCGTTTCGAGAGCCGCGGAGAGCTTCTCTTCTTTCTCATTTGCCTTCATCTCCTGCCGTGCCCCTTAAGTCTTCTGCCGGGACAGGCCTCACTCCAGGTAATCCTTGATCCTCCGGCTTCTGCTCGGATGTCTAAGCTTCCTCAGGGCCTTCGCCTCTATCTGTCTGATCCGCTCACGCGTCACCTTGAATTCCCTTCCGACCTCCTCGAGCGTCCGGGCCTTGCCGTCCTC
>JAGDDC010000293.1 GCA_017958245.1 Lachnospiraceae bacterium | reverse complement strand
TACAGGGAGCTGTATACGATCGCCGCGAGATGCGGAGTCTTCGCAAAGACAGACATCCAGCCGCTCATCAACGAGGGTGCCAGGAAAGAGGATCTGGCTGCCTCGATCTTTCAGTCTGTCGTAAACCAGACCATATCGGGACTTGCCTGCGGCAAGCCGATCAGCGGGACTGTAGCCTTCCTCGGAGGGCCGCTTCATTTCCTCTCAGAACTAAAAAAGGCCTTCGTGAGGACCTTGAAGCTCACGCCGGAGACCACCGTGGATCCCGAGAACTCACATCTGTTCGCTGCCATAGGCGCGGCTCTCGAGGCGAAGGAGGCTTCGCTTGCAAAGCCCTCAAAGGAAAGGACCAGGGATATCGGCGAGCTGATAGAGGCTCTCGACGGTGACTGCGGGACAGACTTTGAGATCAAGCGTCTTGATCCTCTCTTTGAGAGCGAGGAGAGCTTCCGTGAGTTTGAGGAGCGCCACGGGAAGGCCGTTGTGGCAAGGCGTGACATAGAGACTTACGGGGGCGAGTGCTTCCTCGGTATCGACGCCGGCTCGACTACTACCAAACTCGCTCTCATAGGAAAGGACGGCGAACTCATCTTCTCGTCCTACTCAAACAACAGAGGAAACCCCATAGAGACGGCAAGGGACGCCGTAAAGCAGCTCTCGAAGCTCCTTGGCGAGGGCGCTTTCGTAGCGAGATCCTGCTCCACCGGATACGGTGAGGCTCTCTTAAAGAACGCTTTCAGGCTCGATGAGGGAGAGGTCGAGACCATAGCCCACACGAGGGCGGCCTCCTTCTTTGACGGGCAGGTAGACTGTGTCCTAGACATCGGCGGTCAGGACATGAAGTGCATCAGGCTAAAGGACGGGATCGTCGACACCGTTATGCTCAACGAGGCATGCTCCTCGGGCTGCGGTTCATTCATAGAGAACTTTGCAGAGTCGCTCGGTTACACGGCAGAGGGCTTTGCAAATGAGGCCCTTTTCGCCAAAAACCCCGTAGATCTCGGAACCCGCTGCACCGTCTTCATGAACTCAAACGTAAAGCAGGCGCAGAAGGAGGGCGCTCCGGTCTCCGACATATCGGCGGGCCTTGCGTACTCCGTCATAAAGAACGCTCTGTTCAAGGTCATAAAGCTCGCAGACGCGAAGGACCTCGGCTCGCACATAGTCGTTCAGGGCGGCACCTTCTACAACAAGGCGGTGCTCAGAGCCTTCGAGAAGATCTCGGGGGCTGAGGTCGTGTGCCCCGACATATCGGGCATCATGGGCGCTTTCGGAGCCGCCCTCATCGCGAGGGACAGATACAAGGGAGAGCCCTGCTCGATGCTCTCTTTTGAGGAGATCGAAAACCTCACCTACACCACAAAGACCGCGCATTGCGGAGGATGTGAGAACAACTGCATGCTGACCGTGAACACCTTCGCGGGCGGCGGCAGATACATAACGGGCAACCGCTGTGAGAAGAAGATCGGCGGGAACGCCTGTGCGAGGAAGGGCGAGAACCTCGTCGAGTTCAAGAAAAAGAGGATGTTTGACTACGAGCCCCTGAGCGAGGAGGAAGCTTCAAGGGGTGTGATCGGCATACCGAGAGTCCTCAACATGTACGAGAACTATCCTTATTGGGCGACCTTCTTTGGAAACCTCGGTTTCAGGGTAGTTGTGTCTCCCTTCTCGAACAGGAGCATCTACGAGCTCGGCATGGATTCGATCCCCTCGGAGTCCGAGTGCTATCCTGCGAAGCTTGCGCACGGACATGTGGAGTGGCTCGCATCACACGGCGTAACGAGGATATTCCACCCCTGCGTGTTCTATGAGCACCAGGAGACGAAGGGCGCAAAGAACCACTACAACTGCCCAATGGTAGTTTCCTACCCCGAGAACTTAAAGAACAACGTGGAGGTCATAACCTCGGGAGAAGTGACTTACATTAGGCCTTTCATCGCATTTACAGATGAAAAGACCGCTTCCGACAGGCTGGTGAAGCTCTTCTCGGGCGAGTGGGGCATACCCGCGCGCGAGGTAAGGAGGGCCGCAAGCCTCGCCTGGGCTGAGCAGAGGCGCGCTAAGGATGACATAAGGCGTGAGGGGGAGAGAGTCCTAAAAGCCATGGAGAGTGAGGGCAGGAAGGGCATCGTCCTCGCGGGAAGGCCCTACCACATAGATCCCGAGATCAACCATGGGATCCCGGACCTCATCGCTTCTTACGGGCTCGACGTGTTCACTGAGGACAGCCTGCCTATAGACTTTGAACCTTCAAGACCCCTGCGCGTCGTGGATCAGTGGGTGTTCCACTCAAGGCTCTACACTGCTGCAGAGTTTGTGAGCAGGAGGTCCGATCTCGAGCTCATACAGCTCTTCTCGTTCGGATGCGGGCTCGACGCCGTGACGACGGACCAGGTCGCAGAGATACTCGAGGGTTCGGGCAAGCTCTACACCGTCTTAAAGATCGACGAGGTGAGCAACTTAGGCGCCGCAAGGATCAGAGTCAGGAGTCTGCTCGCAGCCATGAAGATGCGCGAGGAGAAGGAAGAAGAAAGAAAACCGGTAAAGGCGGGAACCGTCTCATACAGGAGGACCGAGTTTACGAGGGAAATGCGCGACAAGGGCTACACTATCCTTGCGCCGCAGATAAGCCCCATACATCTCGACCTGGTACAGCCCGTCTTCAAAAAGCACGGCTACAACATAGAGATGCTCGACAACGCCACGAGGAAGGCTATCGACGTGGGGCTCAAGTACGTCAACAACGACGCTTGCTATCCTTCGATACTCACGACGGGCCAGCTCATGGAGGCGGTCCTCTCGGGAAGGTACGACACCGACCGTCTGGCGTTGCTCATGACGCAGACCGGAGGGTGCTGCAGGGCGAGCAACTATGTGGCTTTTATAAGAAGAGCTCTCGACAAGGCGGGGCTGTCTCACATACCCGTGATATCGCTGAACGCCAACGGCATGGAGAAAAACGAGGGCTTTAAGCTCGCGGTGCCCATGGTGCTTGAGGGCCTGAGAGGAGTCGTATACGGAGACATACTCCAGAGATGCCTCTACAGGACACGCCCCTACGAGAAGATCCCGGGTTCCGCAAACGCACTTCACGAAAAGTGGAAAAAGATATGCATAGACTCCGTGCTCGAGGGCGGAAAGAGCTTCTCAAAGATATGCAAGGGCATAGTCGAGGACTTCGACGCCCTTCCCATAGATGAGAGGAGAAGGAAACCGAGAGTCGGGATAGTGGGAGAGATCCTCGTCAAATACATGCCGCTTGCGAACAACTTCCTCGTGGACATACTCGAGAGGGAGGGCGCGGAGGCGGTCGTACCCGATTTCCTCGATTTCATGGCTATGTGCATCTACGAGGCGAAGTACAGAAGGGAATTCCTCGGAGCTGGATTTATGTCTCTCGTCATCTCAAAGGTGGGCGTTGCGGCACTCGATGCCCTCAGGAAACCCGCCGCACGCGCTCTCAGATCGAGCAGGAGGTTCGGCGAGCCGCTTGACATAAGGAAGATAGCGGATTACGCGAGACCTTATCTCTCGATTGGGAATCAGTACGGCGAAGGGTGGTTCCTTTGCGGTGAGATGGTGGAGCTTCTGGAGGAGGACGTTCAAAACATAGTCTGCATCCAGCCTTTTGCCTGCCTCCCGAACCACGTTGTCGGAAAGGGCGTCATAAAGGCCTTGAAGAAGGATTATCCGGGCGCCAACATAGCAGCCGTGGACTACGATCCGGGCGCCAGCGAGGTCAACCAGCTCAACCGTATCAAGCTCATGCTCTCGACCGCAAAGCAGAAGCAGAAGATCAACGACAAGAAGATCACGGATCTGCACGGCGAGGAGAGCACCGGGATGCAGGCAGGGTGACAGGCCCCGCCTCCCCCGCAAATGATGCCTGGCGGGCAGTTTTGCGCGCGTCAATCTTTGGTTGCCAAATCTTTGTACGTAATATATATTATGTGTGTTGCCCTTTTGGGAATCGGGGCGTGGCTCAGTTTGGTAGAGCGCCACGTTCGGGACGTGGAGGTCGCAGGTTCAAATCCTGTCGCCCCGATGAATGGAAACGCGGATTCGCGTTTCTTTTTTTTGCTTCATTTCTAGTTGAAAAACGAAATCAAGTATGGCATAATATAATAAGTGTAGTTTATGGTCCAAAAATTTGCGTTATGAAATATCGGGGAGAAAAGTATGACGACCAGAAAGGTGCTTTTTACATCACAGAAAGAATCCTTCATTGTTCGTGTGCTCATCAAAAAGCTGCAGGACGTGGGGATCGACGGCATGTTTGTGCCCATAGACGTTGACGAGATCCACCCGCAGCTGGCGGAGTGCAAGCTCGTCGCGGTGTACGTCGAGGACGATCTTGAGGCCAGGAACGATGTCATCCACTATCTTGCGGACGCCCTGGTCGAGAAGGACGGACAGATGGTGATCATCGGAAGCCCCGACGACATAAAGTCCGCTCGCGACCGCATCCCCGCGGGAGTTATATACAAGACATACGCAAGGCCCGTGGACAACGCTGCGTTCGTAAAGGACGTGACGACCTTCTATGAAAAGGTCGCATCGGGAGACATGCAAAAGAGGATCATGATAGTCGATGACGATCCGCAGTACCTCATGCTGGTCAGGTCGTGGCTTCAGGGATCCTACAAGGTATATATGGCCAACTCAGGACTCCAGGCCATAAAGATGCTCGGAAAGAACAAGGTCGACCTCATACTCTTAGACCACGAGATGCCCGTCACGAGCGGACCTCAGGTACTTGAGATGCTCAGGAGCGAGGAGGAGACGAGCTCGATACCCGTCATGTTCCTGACGGGAAAGAGCGACAAGGAGAGCGTCATGGCGGTGGTCGCGCTTCACCCCGAGGGATACTTCCTAAAGACCATCCAAAAAGCAGAGCTTCTAAAAGAACTGAAAGATTTCTTCCTTCTTCAGGAAGCCAAATAACAGGAGTCTCTTTCTATGAACGGTAAGTTTTCTCGAAACAATAAGAGCTATTTAAATCCGGCTGTCCTGATCTTGCTGGCCTCAACAACTCTGATGAATATCCTGTTGTCGACCATTGTGAAGGCAGCAGGACTTCCCCTGTTCATAAACACTGTCGGAACGATCGTCGCCACCGCGATAGGCGGCTCCGTTCCGGGTATCCTGACGGCTTTTCTCACGAATGCCGTCAGCTTTTTTATCGACTCTGAATCGATCTTTTATGCCCCTCTGAACATGATCATAGCGCTCGCCTGTGCAGCGTTCTTCGGAGACTTCGCAAACTATCGCAAGAGAAAGAAGTCAAAGTCACACGAGGGAACAGAAGGGCAGAAGAGGGCTCTGGATATCGTTCTTTTCACGGCGGCACTGTCTCTCATAGGCGGGATCATCGGATCTTTGACTACCTGGTTTTTGTACAGGTCATCCAATGAAACTCTCATGATCGCCGACATGTCCCGGTTTTTTGCGCAGAGGCTTGACTTCTCCGAGAACGGCAGCAGGTTCGCATCTGCGATCTTGACGAATGTTCTTGACAAGGTGATATCCGTGGGCATCGCCATAGTGATCGTCCGCGCGGTCCCCGACAGGTTCAAGCAGAAGGCAAGATGGACCTCGTGGAGGCAGAAACCGCTCTCGATCGAGGAGCAGATGTCAGTCAGGAAAAGGCTGAAGGGCGGAGTCTCGATAGGTGTCAGGGTCAACATCATAATCATCCTGTCCACTCTGCTCATGACGATCACATCGCTGGTCTTCGGCTCGCTGAGGTTTAAGGAGAGTACGGTCGATTTCCTTCTGCGCGAAGCCACGCAGACGGCTGAGATCGCGTCGGGAGAGATAGAGCCTGTCATGGTCGACTTGTACCTGAAACAGGGCGAGAGCGCAAGAGGCTACTCGCGTGTCATGAGCAGGCTCGACGCGCTGAAGCAGAGCTCAACGGACATAGCTTTTCTCTATGTATGCAGGTACGACAAAGAAGGGTGTCATGTGATCTTCGACACGGGCGCGGAGCTTGGCGACGGGACCGTCGTGCCGTCAGATCCGCCCGGGGCGGTCAAAGACATCGAGGAGGCCTATCTGCCCTATATCGACAGGTTCTCCGAGGGCGTCACGATAATCGGCACAGAGGTGGAGAACGAATACGGAAGCTTCTACTCGGTCATGAATCCTGTCTTTGATCACAACGGCAAATGCGTCTGCCATGTTGTGGCGAGCATCGAGAAGGAGATCGCGGACGATATGGTCGAGCAATATGCAGGAAGGACCGCCCTTTTGTTCCTCGGGTTCCTGATGCTCATCATAGCCATAAGCCTCTTAACTACCAGATATCACATAGTCATGCCGATACTTGGCATGACCGTGTATGCCGAGGAACTTACGGCGGCGGGAAAGGGGTCTGCGGAGGAGAGCCTTGACAAGATCGAGAAGCTCGACATAAGGACCGGAGACGAAGTAGAGCGCCTGTACAGATCATTTCGCAAGATGACGGGCAACATGGTCGACCAGCTCAACGAGAACCGCACCAAATCCGAGGCTATCTCGAAGATGCAGAGCGTCCTCCTCATGACCATGGCAGACATGGTCGAGAACAGGGACGACAACGCGGGATCCCATATCGTGAAGACCGCAGCCTACGTGAGGATAGTCCTTCAGGGACTCAAGCGCAACGGGTATTACGCGGAGAAGCTGACAGACAAATACATGAGGGATGTCGAGACGAGCGCACCCCTCCACGACCTCGGCAAGATCAGGATACCGGACGCGATACTCAACAAGCCCGGCAAGCTGACTCCCGAGGAGTTTGAGATCATGAAGAGCCACACCACCGAGGGCAAAGCGATACTCGACAACGCGATAAGCCTGATGGACGGCGGAAACGAACTCAAGGAGGCCAGGAACATGGCGGCCTACCACCATGAGAGATGGGACGGAAAGGGGTATCCCGAAGGCCTTCACGGTCAGGTCATACCTCTTTCCGCGAGAGTTATGGCACTTGCGGATGTGTTTGACGCGGTCTCCTCAAAACGTGTGTACAAGGAGTCCTCGAGCTTTGATGAGGCGATGCGCACCATAGAGGAGGGGGCGGGCACACAGTTTGATCCCAAGTGCGTCGAGGTGTTCCTTGAATCGAGAGATGAGGTAAAGCAGATATACAGGAAGTATCAGGAGACATGATGAAGAAAAGATATGTGAGGACCGGCTCAGCCGTGTTCACCGCCGTGGCGGTCTTGTCCGCCCTGGCAGTTTTCTTTCATAGCTATAGCGCTTCGGCGGCTTCGGACGGCAGTTATGTACTGGACAACGAGGACTTCGAGAGCTGGTTGAACGGCGAAAGACCTCCCGAAAAGGACGGCCCGGACTCCGAGGAGAGAAACCCGAACGGCCATCATGTCGGAGGAGGGTACGCAGCGACCGGACAGATCGAGGGAGCCTACTTCATGCCCGTTCTGTATGACGCGTCGAGCGGTCTTCCGACCTCGGAGGCAAACTGCGTGCTTGCGGACAGCAGCGGTCACATATGGATCGGAGGCTACAGCGGCATCGTCAGGTATGACGGTGTGAGCTTCGACAGGCTTCCCATAGGAGAAGGCCTCACAAGCGGAAGAGGCATGTTTGAGGACAGTGTCGGCAGGATATGGGTGGCCACGAACGACAGCGGAGTCGTGGTGATCGAAGACGATGAGCGAACATACATAAAGAAGGCCGACGGACTCGGGTCAAACTCTGTCCGCACTTTCGCGGAGGACAACAAAGGCAACGTCTTCATAGGTTCGACAGCGGGAGTCTCCTATGTGGATACGTCAATGACGCTCCACACCATAGATGATGAAAGGATAAACACCGAGAGAGTCTTAAGGCTTGTGCCCGGCGATCAGGGGCTTGTCTACGGCCACACCGGGAGCGGCAAGGTCTTCAGCCTT
>JAGDDC010000292.1 GCA_017958245.1 Lachnospiraceae bacterium | reverse complement strand
GATCGCCGACAGGATACTGAAGAGGCTCAAGTTTGACAACCACAAAAGGAACGTGATCACGAGGCTCATCAGATATCATTATGAAAATATATTCGGTCTCGATGACGACGCTTTCAGAAAGAAGATCAGCGAGATAGGTCCCGGGTACATGGAGTACCTCTTCCGGTGCCACCGCGCGGACAACGCGGCGAAGGCGCCCGAGGGGTTCGACCGCGTCATGTCAAAGATCGACGCGGCTTACGACCAGTACAGAGCCATAATCAAACGTGGAGAACCCCTCTCGATAAAGGAGCTCGCGGTCACGGGCAAGGACCTCCTCGAAGCGGGAGTCGAACCGGGAAAGGAAGTCGGCAGAGAGCTTGAAAGGCTGCTCGATGCGGTGCTTTCGGACCCCGGCCTCAACAACAGGGAGGATCTTCTTGCGTTGCTCACAAACAACAAAACTGGGACCTGACATATCCTTCTTTTTCACATTTTAATCATAATTACAGAATTTTTAAATAAAATCGTCAATAACGCTTGCAATAAAATCACGAATATGTTATTATTCTATAAAGTTCATAGATAATGAACTGAGGATTATTCAAATGGGTGCAAATACTGAATTGTGGAGGTAAGCGTTATGAAATTAAAGTTAAGACCGACCCTTACGTTGCTGTCGCTCCTGCCTATTTTGGTACTGGCGGTTGTAACACTTCTTTTCACCAACTCGGGACTCAACTCCCTGGTGGAGGAAGAACTCGAGGAGGCCATGAAGGCGATCACAGCCAGCGTGAGCTCAGAGCTTGATGTGGCAGATCCCGGACAGTTCTATCTGAACGATGCCGGACAGCTCATGAAGGGTGATACGAACATCACCGAGTACTATGGGCTCGTCGACAGGATCTCTGAGAAGAGCGGCTATGTGGCTACCATCTTCTACGGAGACACCAGAAAGCTCACATCCATCAAGGATGCGGCAACGGGACAGAGGATCTACGACACCAAGACGACAGACACCAACGTTCTCACGAAGGTTCTCGGCGGCGGCCAGAACTACTTCAACACCGGTGTTGTCATCAACGGTCAGCCTTATTACGTTTTATATACACCGCTCTATCAGACCGGAAGCAAAGAGATCGTCGGAATGGTATTCACCGGAGTTCCTTCCGCAACGATCCATTCAAGCGTTACCGGCACATTGCTCAAGATCATCATCGTAGCTGTTGTGGTTCTTGCTCTGTGCATGGTCATCGCTATACTTGTTACGAACGCTATGCTCAGTGCGATCAAGGATTGCGAAGGCGTTGTTCAGGAGTACGCAAAGGGCAACATCGCTGTCAGGATCGGACAGAAGGCTCTCAAGAGGAGGGACGAGATCGGACAGATCTCGAGATCCATCAACTCTCTGGGCGAGGACCTCAGCTCTGCCATGTCTGAGATCTCAGATCAGGGCAAGGCTCTTGTTGAGACATCCACGACTCTTGAGAACATGGCAAAAGAGACATCTCAGACCATCACTCAGATCGAGAGCGCAGTCGGCGATATCGCTCAGGGTGCTACTGCACAGGCTGACGACACGACCAAGGCTTCCGAGACTGTTGTTGCCATGGGCGGTCTGATCGGCGACACATCCGATCAGGTACGCGACCTCTATGACGGCGCTGTCAAGATGAGCACCTCCAGCAAGGAGGCAGACGCTATACTTGACGATCTGCGCAAGGTCAACGAGAAGGCTATGTCGGCTATCGACATCATTTACGAGCAGACAAACACCACGAACGAATCCGCACAGAGGATCCACGAAGCGACCAACCTCATCACTTCGATCGCTTCGGAGACCAACCTCCTCTCACTCAACGCGAGCATCGAGGCAGCGCGTGCAGGCGAGCAGGGACGTGGTTTCGCGGTTGTTGCGGATCAGATATCAAAACTTGCAGAGCAGTCAAACAACTCTGCTATGGAGATCGAGCGCATCATCACCGCTCTGATCGACGACTCCAACAAGTCGGTTGAGACCATGCAGGAAGTTAAGCAGATCATGGTTGAGCAGAGCGACAAGATGATCAAGACCAAGGAAGCTTTCGGCATCGTAGAAAAGGGTATCTCGATGTCACTCCAGGAGGCAAACAGTCTTTCACAGAAGGCGAAGGATCTCGACGAGCAGAGAAAGAACGTTGTCGACATCGTTCAGAACCTTACCGCGATCGCAGAAGAGAACGCGGCAAGTACAGAGGAGACTTCGGCTGCGGTTGCAGAGGTTACCGTTTCGACGGAGAGCGTTGCTCAGTCTGCAGTCAGCGTAAAGGATATATCCAATTCGATCGAGGAGAGTCTCTCGAAGTTCACTTTCTAAGCCAACACAATTCAATTTGCACATTGAACGGGGCGGCCATTCCTTCTCGGAATGACCGCTCTTGTGGTTTGAAACTTTTGATAGATTTCGTAAAAAGGAGCGGAGGCATCGGGCCTTCAGTCAGGTATGAAGTACAATATTGATTTGAGATAGCTGCTGCTGTCATCGATTTCATACTGATCATGTTCTATTACCCGAGAAGACGTTTCCCGAGTTCTGCAAACAGACTGTACAGAACTGTCCTGATCGGGGCTTTGCTTGCTGCGCTCTTAAACATCGTGAGCTGTATCACGATAGAGGTATCGACACAGATCCCCATGTCCCTCAACTACGTCATAAACGTGCTGTTCCTCATGATGCAGAACTCTATAGCCACAGTTTTCTTCGCATATGTCCTGGCGCTGACCGAGTACAGGAACAGAAGAAAGAGGGTCAAGACCTTTGTCTACTGCATACCCTACGCAGTGCTCATGCTGCTCATACTCACAAGCCCCGCGACACATCTTGTGTTCTACTTTGACGAGCAGGGCGCATACCTTCACGGACCGCTGATCTCGGCTGCTTATGCCATATCGCTGCTCCACATACTGATGGCGCTTGTCGAGATGATCATCTTCAAAAGGCAGGTGGTCACGAGGAAGAGGTACGCGGTATACTTTTTCTGCGGTTTCTCCGTCTTGGCTGTCATCATACAGATGCTTACCGGGTTCCTTCAGGTCACGGGTTTCGCGACCGCCATATCCTGCGTTGTGATATTCCTGATCTTCCAGGATCCCGAGGACAAGCTCGACCCGGACACAGCCCTGTTCAACGCGGACGCTTTCAACGTGATGCTCCTTGAGAAATTCAAGGACGACAAGCCTTTCTACGTGGTGGTCGTCTCTCCCGACAACCTTCAGGGCCTCTCCGAGATGTTCGGAGTTGCGGAGAGCACCAGCCTGCTCAGGGAGATCGCTGACTATCTGGGGTCGCTGTCGAATTCATTTGCGTACAGGCTGAACCTGAGCAACTTTGCTTTCATAAACGATGTTGGGGAAGACCTCGAGGAAGACGTCGTGAAGACGCTCCTCTACCGCTTTGAGAAGCCTTGGAGGCTCGACAGCGAAGAGATCTATCGGACGGCCTGCGTGGTCGTGGTCGACTGCCCTGACAACGCAAGGACTGCGGAAGAGGTCATGGAGCAGATCGAGTACAACATGATCGAGGCCAAGAGCAGAGGGCGGGGCACCTACATACACGCCTCGGAGTCGCTCCCCAAGAGGGAGGACCGTATCCACGAGCTCGAGAAGCAAAAGCAGTTCCTCGAGAGAGAGTCGCTGCGCGCGAGCGCCGCAAAGGAGGAGGCCGAGAGGGCGGACCGCGAGAAGACGAGGTTCCTCGCGAACATGTCCCACGAGATCAGGACCCCGATGAACGCGATCATCGGCATGACCGACATCATCCTCCGCGACGATATAAGCAACCGTGTCCGCAACAACGCGATGGACATAAAGAGGGCCGGATCGGCGCTGCTTGACCTGATCAACGACATACTTGACATATCAAAGGTCGAGCAGGGCAAGATGGAAGTGATCGACACGGAATACTCACTCCGTGAGCTCATCATGGACGCCGTGGGCATAGTCACCATGCGAGTCGACCACGGGAAGACGAACTTCATAGTAAACGTCGACAAGGACCTGTGCGACGGGCTGATAGGAGATGCGAGGAAGATCAGGCAGATCCTCATAAACCTGCTCAACAACGCGGCGAAGTTCACCGAGAAGGGAAGCATCACACTCGGGATCAGCGGAGAGAAGAGCGAAGGGAAGATCAAGCTGCACTTCAGTGTTAGGGACACGGGAAGAGGCATAAAGCAGGAGGATCTCTCCAAGCTGTTCACGAGCTTTACGAGGCTTGAGGAGATCGGAAGGCCCGCGGTCGAGGGAACGGGACTCGGACTCGCCATTTGCAAGAAGATGCTCGACCTGATGGGCGGAACGATAGACGTCGAGAGCGAATTCGGCGTCGGGAGCACCTTCTCCTTCACCATAGATCAGGAGATATCGGACGACACTCCCGTCTGGAGAGAAGGCATGGCGGGCGGCGTGAACGCCCTCGTTATAGAGGAGTCGCCCAAGGAAGAGCTGCTCTCGCAGACGCTCACAGACCTCGGGGCGAGAGTCATCGCCGCAAGAAACAAGGACGAGATCGGCAAGCTGCTGGGCGAGCACGCTTTCACCCACATCTTCACGTCGAAGACCGATTACTTGAGATACAAGGACACCATGGACAGGCTCGCGGATTGCGAGATAGTGCTGTTCCTCCACAGGAACGAGGTGTACGAGGACATATCCGCGATCTCGACGCTCCAGACCATAGAGAAGCCTTACTACCATCTGAACGTCGCGAAGCTCCTCCAGAGCAGCAACGTGACCGCGGACGAGGAAGGCGGGTCATTTGTCATAGAGGGGGCGGACGTCCTGGTGGTGGACGACAACCCCGTCAACATAAAGGTTATGGAGGGACTGCTCGCAGGCTACGGCGTAGTGCCTGACAGCGCGACCGGCGGAAATGAGGCCGCTGCGATGGCGGCGGATAAGCACTATGATCTGATCTTCATGGATCACATGATGCCCGCGCCGGACGGCATAGAGACGCTCCACATGATCAGGAGGCAGAAGTCTTCGAAGAGCAACGGCTCCGTCATAGTGGCGCTCACCGCGAACGCGATAGTGGGGGCACGGGAAATGTTCCTCTCGGAGGGCTTCAACGATTACCTCGCCAAGCCCATAGACGTCGGAAAACTCGAGAAGCAGCTGAAGCTCGTCCTCGCCGACAAGGCGGTCAGAGTGGACGGCGGAATTCTCGAAGGGCAGCAGGCGCCGGGACTTGATTCCGTCATAAACGGACTGGATACCGCAAAGGGCATCAGACAGGTCGGCGGGAGCGCGGAGGTCTACATAGAAGTCTTAAAGACCTTCAGCGAGTCGAGCTCTGAGAAGCTCGAGGCCATGAGGACATCATACGACGGAGGAGACCTCGATACATACATGATAGAGGCGCATGCCCTGAAGAGCGTCGCTGCCTCGATCGGAGCGGACGAAGTGAGCGAGGAGGCGAAGCGCCAGGAACTCATGCTGAAAGAGAAGGAAGGCGTTCCGGATCCCGAAAGTGTGGAGAAGCTCCTCGACATGTATGAAAAACTTGTCGACAGTGTCGGAAAGTATCTGGGGACTCTCTCAGAGGAAAAAAACGAAAAAAAAGTTGCAATTTCCCGAGAACAGTTTATTATTAAACTAGGAGAAATTATAAGCTTACTTGATGATTATGAAGACGTGGAAGCATTGCGGATAGCCGAAGAATTGGGTGAGGCTGTCCTGCCGTCGAAACTCAGGGAGAGCCTGGGCAAGATGAGATCAAGGATAAAGCTCTTTGAGTACGAGGAGGCGGCGCTCGTAGCTGCCGGGATGAAAGAAGAAGCTTCCGTGGAATGGAGATCACAATGAAAACTATACTTGCAGTTGATGACAACCCTGCTAACCTTACGCTGGTCAGGGAGACTCTCAAAAACAACTACAAAGTCACGGTCGTAACATCGGGAGAGCAGGCGCTCAGGTTCCTGGAGAAGAAGACACCGGATCTGATCCTGTTGGATGTCTGTATGCCCGGCATGGACGGTATAGAGACGCTGGAGCAGATGCGTGGTCTTGAGAACTCGAGCTCTTGGCAGGTCATCATGCTCACCGCTCTTGCGGACAACGACCTCGTTGAGGAGAGCAGAAAGGCCGGAGCAGTGGGCTGTATAGCCAAGCCATTTGAGCCCGAGGAGATGCTCGCGACCATAAAGGCTGTTCTCGGAGAATAGTTAACCTGCAATGGCAGAGGTAAACAAGAGTTACGTCTGTCATTGCTTTTTATTGGGGGAAATGACATGCGTTTTATTCCGATCTCAAGCGCGAAACAGGGCATGGTCCTGTCGAAAGCGATCTATGATGAGGGGCACAGAAGGCTCTTGGCCCCGAACATGGAGCTCACGGATGAATTCATCGGAAGGCTGAAGGAGAGGGGGCTTCCCGGGTTTTACATCGAGGATGACCTGTCGAAGGACATCATCATAAAGGAGGCTATCCCGGAGGAGCTCAGGAGCAAGGCCGTGGACTGCCTTGTGAGACAGGATATAGACGCCACTGTGGGGGTGGCGGCGCAGATAGTCGACGAGCTCAGGTCGTCGGACGTGATCTCCATAGACCTGATCGATCTGAGGACCTTCGACGAATACACATACAGGCATTCGGTAAATGTGGCCGTTCTCTCGACGATCGTCGGGATCGGCATGAACTTGAACAACCAGACGCTACTTGAGCTGTGCACGGCGGCGATCCTTCACGATCTCGGGAAGCTCGAGGTCGATCAGGACATAGTCCACAAGCCCGGCAGGCTCACCGCCCAAGAGTATGAGATCATGAAGACCCACAGCTTCATGTCCTACGAGAGGATCAAGGACAAGCCGGAGATCACCGCGAGGACCAAGGCTGCCGTCCTCTATCACCATGAGAACGTCGACGGCACCGGCTATCCCAAGGGACTCAAGGGCGACGAGATACATTTGCTGGCGAGGATCATACACGTCGTTGACGTATACGACGCGCTGACCACGGCGAGACCTTACAAGAGCGCCTACACTCCGCTTGAGTCGATGGATTACCTCGTGAGCGGCATAGGCACCATGTTCGACGAGGACGTGGTCAGGGCCTTCAAGAGGCTCGTACCGATATATCCCAAGGGCTTCAGCGTGGCTCTCTCAAACGGCGAGGATGCGATCATCGTCGAGAACCACATGGAGGATATGAGCAGGCCGATCGTCAGGACCTACGACGGCGAGACGATAGACCTCGCGGACGCTCAGGCGTGCGGAGAGCTCTATATCGTGGGTGTCAACGAAGAGGACATATACGAGGACGCGATCCAGTTCAAGAGGGCCAGAAAGCACATACTCATCATAGACGATATGATAGTGAACCTGAGGATCATGGACGGCATCTTGAGGGACAAGTACAAGGTCTCGTCCGCGAGGACCGTACAGCAGGCGGTCAAGCTGCTCTACCGCAGGAGGCCCGACCTCGTGCTGATAGATGTGGACATGCCGGAGATCAACGGTCTCGAGGCGGTCAGGCTGATCAGGGAAGACATAGACGACACCATACAGTTCATGTTCGTGACCTCGCTATCGGGCAACGAGACCGTGCGGAAGATGAAGGAAGCCAACGTGAGCGGATACATACTGAAGCCGTTCAAACCCGTCTTTTTCCTCGACAGGGTCTCCGAGGCGCTCGGAGATGGCTCAGTACTCAGATAGCTTTGAAAGCGGAAGGAAGTTAGCCTGAATGGATACAAAGATCGCAGCGTCTGCGGACGCAAGGCCGAAGGCAATATATATCGAGGGGCTCAACACTTCAGTCGGCATCCACAACGTCGACGACAAGCCCGACATATACAGGGAAGTGCTGGAGAGTTACGTGACCGACGTGCGCATGGTGGCACCGAGGCTCACCACGCTTTTCGCCATGCAGCAGGACGTCTTCTACACGAAGATCCACGGCATAAAGAGCAACTGCCAGATGATCGGCGACGAGCAGAACGCTGAGAAGGCGAGGCTCATAGAGACCGCCTACGTAAACTGCGAGGACGACGAGATCGAGAGGCTCCTGCCCGGGCTTGTGGACGGGCTCAAGACCCAGGCGAACAGGATCGAGACCTTCCTCGAGCAAAACATCGATCCCGATCTCGACGAGAGCAGCCTCATATGCAATATACCGGGTATCCCGAGACCTTATGCGCTGATGCTCAAGGAGGCGCTCCTTGATATGGAGCTTGCGGAGATCGAGAAACACCTTGCCTCGATCAAGGAAAAGCACTACGAGGAAGTCGTCGAGGGAGCGGTCGAAAAGATCGAAAAGGCCGTAAAAGAGCTGGATTACGACACTGCTCTGGCAGTGCTTGAAGAGAACACAGAACAGATATAACAAATTGATGTTTTTCTGTTAAATTTACGCGAAAAATGTAATTGTCTGAAAACATTTTGACAATTAGGGCTCAAAATGATATAATACCATCTGTCAGGTACCTGTGGAACCGAAGGGGGTTAGGTACCATATGGAAGAGACTCATAGACCTGACAGATTGGAGGACATCAATGAAACAACCTGTATGCAGCGTGAGTACCATCAAGAAGACCATCATCAGCAACGTCGGCAAGAAGGTTCAGATCAGGACGAACCTCGGAAGGAATCGATATGATCTGTCAGAGGGAGTTATAGATAAGACTTATCCCTGTGTTTTCCTCGTAAAACTTGACAACGATTCAAACGATCTGGCAAAGACCGTATCCTACAGCTACACCGACGTTCTCACAAAAGAAGTCGAGCTGGTATTCTAAAAATAAGCCACCGCGCAAGCGGTGGCGTTTCTTGTTTATGTGGTCTGTTTTGAACGGCCGAACAGAGAGTCGAGAGGACCCTTTTTCCGGGGCTTTTTGCCCTTCTTGGAGCCGTCATCTGCGGCTTCCTTTTCCTTCTCCTCGACAAACTCGAAGTACTCCCTGTCGAGATCGAAATCGTCGCTGTTGTAGTGGCGGCCGCCGACATCCGGAGGAGTGTCGTCCGAAGGTTCCTCGTGGACCTTCATCTCCTCGAGGATCTTCTGCTTCTCTTCCTTGGTCTTCTTGGGCGCGCGCTTCTTGCCAAACATCGTGACACCCGTGTCGCCCGGATCGTGGATCTTGATCTCGTAGGGAACGTGCGAAGGCTTGTCGGACACTGATTCCGCCTCGTCTTCTCCGCCTTCTGCGTCTGCCTTCTCGCTCATCTTCTCGCGCTCTTCCTCCAGGAGCTTCTCGTATCTCTCGGAATCCTTGAGCTCGCGTATCTTTTCCATGACGTCCTTCTTGTTGGCGCCGATGGTGTCGCAGAGGTCGTTCAGTCTCTCGGTGACGGAGTTCAGCTCCGCCTGGATCTTCTCCCTGGCGCTTGAGATGACGCCCTTTACGTCGTCGAGCATATTGTCCGTGTACATGAGCGAAGCTGCGTTGATCTCCTCGGCGCGCTTCCTGGTCTTGTCGATGAAGTCTGCCTGCTGCTTCTCAAAATCGAGCCTTGCGCGCTCCCTGCTCATGGCGGTAGCCTCGCATTTGTCGAGGAGAACGTCTATCTCCTCGTTTAGCTCTTCAAGGATCCTGAACATATCTCTTTTGGAAATGATCACGCGGTCGGTCGAGCCGTGGTAGACTTCGGATTTTGCGAGAAGGATATGTATCTTTTTGAGTATGTCTTCGATGCGGTCGGGCATATGCTCCTCCTAGTGTTTATGCGATTTCTGACAGTTTGATTTTACATCACGGAAAAGTAAAATT
>JAGDDC010000291.1 GCA_017958245.1 Lachnospiraceae bacterium | reverse complement strand
TTGTATACTTTGCGTTCAGCCTGATAGGGAGGATCAGGCATGTGTGATCTACCGTATATAGGAGTGGGATGTAACTATACACTGCACAGAAATGAGGGACTTTTATGTACAACGATCTTTTTACCATCGGGAGTGTTACTATCCACGGATACGGTCTGATGATAGGCATAGGCATCGTACTTGCTTTCGTGATATCTTTGAGCAGGGCGAAGAGAAGAGGGCTTGATGACGATTACCTCTTCAACCTGGGCTTTTCAGGGATCGTAGGCGGTATCATAGGCGCGAAGCTTCTCTACATACTGACCGATCTTCCTGCGATCATAAACGATCCGAAGATCCTGCTCAACTTCTCAGAGGGCTTTGTGGTCTACGGAGGCGTGATAGGGGGGATACTCACGCCGCTTGTCTACAACAGGCTCAGCAAGAAAAGAAAGCATTTCATGACATATCTCGACGTGGCGATGCCTACCATACCACTCGCACAGGGGCTCGGAAGGGTCGGCTGTCTGCTCGCGGGCTGCTGCTACGGATGCGAGACCGACTCTTGCATAGGCATCATGTTCCCCGACGGAGCCATAGCGCCGCCGCACGTGAAGCTCTTCCCTACGCAGCCTATATCCGCGATCGGAGACATACTCATAGCGTTTATCATGTTCTTTGTGGCGCGCCCTTCGAGGAAGAAAAAGGCGAACGACGGAGTCATAGTCGGCCTGTATATGCTCCTGTACTCTGTGGGGAGGTTCACGATAGAGTTTTACAGGGCCGATTACAGAGGATGGGTCGGGGCTCTCTCGACCTCACAGTTTATCTCGATACTCATCTTCGCGGCGGGAGTCGTGTTCATGGCGCTCGCACTCAAGGGGAAATTCAACGCGAAGAAAGCAGCAACAGGAAAGGGGAATGAAGACATGGGAGATTTCAAATTCAGTACACTGGAGTATGTAAGACCTGACAAGGACGAGATCATAAAGTACTATCAGGATGTTCTTGAAAGACTCAAGGCAGCGCCCGATTTCGACGCGTTCCTTGCAGTTCTCAAAGAGATGGAGGAGAAGGACAAACAGATCGAGAACGCTACGACCATCGCGTTCATAAGAAACACTCTCGATACCACGGACAAGTTCTACGAGGACGAGATAGCTTACATCCAGAGGGCTATGCCTGAGGTGGGCGAATACGGCGAAAAGATCAACAAATATCTGCTTGAGTGCCCTTACAAGGACGAGCTTGACAAGCATTACGGAAAGAGATATCTCGAGCTTATAAAGCTTGATACGGAACGTTTCAAGCCCGAGATCATACCGCTCCTTCAGGAGGAGGCTGAGCTCACCACCAGGTATCAGAAACTCATGGCTACGGCAAAGATCCCCTTCAAGGGCGAGGAACTCAACCTCTACGGCATACAGAAGCATTTTGAGGATGACGACAGGGCCGACAGGAAGGCTGCCGTAAAGGCTTATTCAGACTTCTATCACGGCATCGAGGACGAGCTTGAGGAAATATGGGACAAGCTCATAAAGGTCAGGAACAAGATGGGTCAGGCCTTCGGCTATGAGAACTACATCCCGCTCGGACACAAGAAGCAGGGAAGGACCGACTACTCGAGGAAGGAGATCGAGAGCTTCAGGGCTCAGGTCGTCGAGGAGATCGTGCCTCTGTGCGAGGAGCTCTACAAGGCGCAGAAGAAGCGTCTTGGAGTCGACGAGCTGTACTTCTATGACGAGAAGGTGATATTCGCGGACGGCAACGCTCATCCCATGGGCGATGACGATTTCATGATAAAGACCGCAAGGCAAATGTATCACGACCTGAGCAAGGAGACCGGCGAGTTCATAGATTTCATGATCGACCATGAGATGATGGACCTCAAGAACAAGCCCAACAAGGCTTCGACCGGCTACATGACCTCGCTTCCCGTGTACAAGTCTCCTTTCGTGTTTTCTTGCCTCAACGGGACCATCTTCGACATGCAGGTGCTCACTCACGAGCTGGGTCACGCATTTGCGGGTTACAGGGCTATGAGGAGCCAGGACTTCAACGGATATTGGTCGGAGTCAACTGACATCGCTGAGATCCACTCCATGTCGATGGAGCAGTTCGCTTATGGTTATGCGGAGAAGTTCTTCGGTGATGACGCCGACAAGTACCGCTTCGCGCATCTCCAGGAGGCTATCACCTTCGTGCCTTTCGGCTGCGCGGTAGACGAGTTCCAGCACATATGCTATGACAAGCCCGAGCTCACTCCCAAGGAGAGGACTTACGAGTGGCACAAGCTCGAGGAGAAGTACATGCCCTGGAGAAAGTACGATGGCGATGAGTTCTTAGAGAGAGGCGGATACTGGTACCACAAGCTTCACATCTTCCAGTATCCCATGTACTACATAAACTACACCTTCACGACGCTCGGCGCCATGGAGTTCAAGAAGAAGTTCGCCGAGGACAAAGAGAAGGCATGGAAGGATTATCTGACGCTGTGCGATGTCGGCGGATCCTTGGGATACCTCGACACTCTGAAGGCTGCGAACGTCTCCGTTCCCTTCGAGGAGGGCAGCGTAAAGAAGTGCATGGCCTACGCAAAGGATATACTTCTCAAAGAGATCGAAAAAGACGGATAAGACAGATAGACAAAAGCTGCGGGGCAAGACCTGCCCTGCAGCGTGACAAATGATCCGGAGGGACACGGTTTGAGAAAGCTCGCACTTTCAGAAGAGATACTTATGAGCGTTGACAAGCCCGCGAGATACATAGGGCAGGAAGTCAATATGGTCACAAAAGACCTGTCAAAGATCGATATAAGGTTTTGCATGTGTTTCCCTGACAGCTATGAGGTCGGCATGTCCCATCTCGGTATCCAGATCCTCTACGATATGTTCAACAGGAGGGACGACGTCTGGTGCGAGAGAGTCTACTCGCCCTGGCCGGATATGGATAAGATCATGAGGGAGAAGGACATCCCTCTGTTTGCTCTGGAGTCGCAGGATCCCATAAAGGACTTTGATTTCCTCGGGATCACGCTCCAATATGAGATGTGCTATACAAACATCCTGCAGATACTTGACCTGGGCAAGATACCGATCTTTGCAAAGGACAGGGGGGAGGACTGCCCGATCGTCATGGGCGGCGGTCCCTGCGCGTACAACGCGGAGCCTCTGGTGCCTTTCTTCGACGCCTTCTATATCGGAGACGGGGAAACCGTGTACTACGAACTCTTAGACCTCTACAAGGAGCTCAAAAAGAAAGGCGTAAAAAGAAAAGAGATCCTCGAGGAGCTCGCGACCATAGAAGGCATATATATACCCTCGCTCTATGACGTGACATACAACGAGGACGGGACGATTAAAGCCATCGAGCCCAACTCTCCAAAGGCTCCAAAGAAGGTCAAGAAACAGGTTCAAAGGGATCTCTCCGATACCTTCTATCCGCATAAGCCGCTCGTGCCCTACATACAGGCGATACAGGACAGGGTAGTGCTCGAGATCCAAAGAGGCTGCATAAGAGGCTGCAGGTTCTGCCAGGCGGGCATGATCTACAGGCCGATCAGGGAGAGGAGCCTTGAGTTCCTCAAAGAGTGCGCCAATGAAATGATAGACTCCACAGGCTACGAGGAGATATCCTTGAGTTCCTTAAGCTCAAGTGACTACACGAAGCTTCCCGAGCTCATGGATTATCTGATAGAGAGCATGGGCAAGAGGAAGGTCAACATCTCGCTGCCGTCACTCAGGATCGACGCATTTGCGCTGGACGTCATGGGCAAGGTCCAGGACGTAAAAAAGAGCAGTCTGACCTTCGCTCCGGAGGGCGGCACGCAGCAGATGCGCGACGTCATCAACAAGGGACTCACGGAGGAAGTGCTACTGACAGGCGCAGGGGATGCGTTCGAGCTTGGATGGAACAAGTTCAAGATCTACTTCATGCTCGGGCAGCCCTTTGAGAGGGACGAGGACGCGGCAGGCATAGCTGTTCTCGCTGACAAGATCGCGAGACGCTACTATGAGATACCGAAGGAGAAGAGAAACGGCAAGGTTGCGATAACCATCAGCACGTCCTACTTTGTGCCCAAGCCCTTCTCGCCGTTCCAGTACGCGCCGATGGCGCTGAAGGACGTCTACCTGCACCGCAAGCAGGTGCTCGCGGACACCCTGAAGGAACAGTTAAACAAAAAGAGCATACGCTATATATGGCATGATTCGGACACCTCCTTCCTCGAGGGGATACTCGCAAGAGGCGACAGGAGAGTTGCGGACGTTCTCTACAGAGTATACAAGAAGGGCGCTATCTTCGACGCGTGGTCGGAGTTCTTCGATCCGAAAAAGTGGGATGAAGCCATAGAGGAGTCGGGCATCGACCCCTACTTCTACACAACGAGGGAGCGCGACGACAAAGAGATCATGCCCTGGGATATGATAGACGCCGGGCTTTCAAAGAAGTTTTTGTGGAACGAATATCAGAAGGCAAAGCGCGGTGAGATCACGCCAAACTGCAGGTCTTCATGTGCAGGCTGCGGGTGCTTCGGCTGGAAATGCGGTGTCTGCGTGGAGGCAAAGGGCTGAGACCGATCCTTGCCGTTCTGCTAAAGACCGTGGCTGCAACCAAAGCAGCGGAGGAAGAGTTATGTTTGTAAGGATCCGTTTTGCAAAATTCGGAGCAATGAAATACATAGGGCATCTTGATGTGATGAGGTACTTTCAGAAAGCGCTCAGGAGATCGAAGCTCGACGTCAAGTACACGGAGGGCTACCATCCGCACCAGATCATGTCATTTGCGATGCCGCTCGGTGTCGGCGTGACAAGCGACGGTGAGTATATGGATATCGAGATGGACAGCGTTCCCTCAAAGGATGAGCTGATAGACCGCCTCGGGGCTACAATGACATCCGGCTTTGCGATACTTGACGCAGCCTTCCTCGGTGAGAGGATCGAGGGCGTCCATCACGAAAACTCGATGGCGCTCGTGACTATGGCAGATTACTACGTGTCGGTGCGCGAAGGGAAAGAGACGCCTTGGAACGGCAGGGAAGACTTTGAGAAAAAGTTTGAGGCCTTCCTCGCGCAGCCCGAGATCACTGTCAACAAAAAGACCAAGAAGTCCGAGAAAGAGATGGACATCAGACCTTATATCTACAAGTCGGGGTTTGAGTACGAGACCTTTGTGGGATGCGATAAAGACGGACAAGACCCTGAGGGAGGACGGCAAAGGATGTGCGAGACCGCACATGCAGAGCCCGACCCTTACGGAGCCTATCTTAGGCTGTGTACGGGTTCCGTGATGAACATCAAGCCCGGGCTTGTGATGGAAGCATTTGCAAAGTCGCTCGGGGCAGAGTACGACCCTTTCGTCTTCCATGTACACCGCATGAACATGTACGCAGGGGAGAAGGAGCAGCCGGTCTCGCTGCTTGACGTAAGAGACGAAGACAGAGTGATAACAGGCTGAAAGAGCCGGAAGG
>JAGDDC010000290.1 GCA_017958245.1 Lachnospiraceae bacterium | reverse complement strand
CCCTCTGGACCTCGCCGTGATGAAGATGAGCAGTATGAGGAAGGTGACGGTCTTCAGACCGCCCGCTGTCGACCCGGAGGACCCTCCTATGAACATGAGGAAGATCGTGAGAGCCTTGCCCCCGTCTGTAAGCGCCCCCTGGTCTACTCCCGCAAAGCCCGCCGTCCTCGTCGTAGCCGACTGGAAGAACGACATGAGAAGCTTGTCTCCTAAAGGCTTGTCACCCATGGAAGCAGGGTTTGAATACTCCAAGGCAAAGAACCCGATCATGCCAAGCACGAGCAGCGCTCCGGTCGCTATGAGCACGAGCTTTGTGTAGGCGCTCCACCTCTTCGCCCGCCTCACTCTTATGATCTCATCCCAGACTATGAAGCCCAGGCCTCCGAGTATTATAAGTGCAGACAGTGTCAGCATGACAGTCGGATCGGTCCCAAAGTATGTCACGCTACCTCCCGGAGTCTTGATACCCATCAGGTCAAAGCCCGCGTTGCAGAAGGCAGACACCGAGTGGAACAATCCAAACCAAGCCGACCGCACGGGATCGAAGCTCTTTAAGAACCTGAAGAACAATATCACGGCTCCCGCGCCCTCTATCGCAAATGATCCTATGAGGATCCTCTTCTGGATCCTCACCACGTCCCTCATGTTGTCAGTGCCGATGGTCTGGGCGATCATGAGCACCTGACCGAAGTCCGTCTTTCTCCTCACAAGGAAGATGAACATGGAGACGATCGACATGAAGCCGAGTCCCCCGACCTCGATCATAACTAGCATCACTGCCTGTCCGAAGGGTGAGAAGAGAGTCCATGTGTCTCCCACCGAGAGTCCCGTCACACAGGTCGCTGATGTCGCGGTAAAGAGGGCGTTGAAAAACCCTATGCTCTGCCCGGATCTTGAAGATACGGGCAGTGTCAGAAGACACGCCCCGACAAAGATGATCGCCAAGAAGACGAGCACGATCATCTGGCTCATATTCAGTTTCTTAAACGGGTTTCTTTTCATGATACTTATTCATCCCTGCAAAACTCTATCGACAGTATATCGTCGAGGTCTATCCCCCTGCCGTCGTCAAAGACGAGCATCCTTCCCGGCATGTCGACCTTCTTTATGGTCCCCTGCTCGGTCACGTAGGCGCCGCCCTCCTTGCTGCCGTCGGGCCTGAAGTAGGTGACTGCAGCCTCGCTCTCACCGTAGTCTCCTGCAAGGTACGCCCCAAGCTGCATGTCGAGCTCCTCCTTGCCGTCCTGTGACAACAGCACCTTTCCGGAGGTGAGCCTCGCGGTCTCCGCTATCTTCTCCTCGTACCCCGTGAGCGCCGCAAACGGCGCAAACTGGGCCGCCCTGTCGTGAAGCGACATCTTCTTGTGAACACTTGAGACGTGATGAGGAAGATTGATTATGTCATCGTATTTGCCCATATCCCTTGTCCCATACCTGCGGGAAGCCTAAGCCCTGTGTCCGCCGACCTGGCTGTTTCGCTCCATCATGGTAGCACCTTCTTTTAAGTTGCTTCCCTTCAACATGGCGTTCTTCCCGAATCTCTGCTTGATCTCGAGGACTGCGCTCTTTAATCGTCTCTCGCGCTCCTCATCCTTCTCCTTCTTTTCCTTTTCGGCCTGCTGCGCCTCGTCAAAGACAAGCTCCATCTGCTCAAACTCGGGCGCTGCGGTTGCTTTCTCCTCAGGTATCACGTTCTCCGCAGTCACGTTGATCCTCCTTGAGAGCAGCTCCTTGTCCGTGATCCTGTCGAAGAGCTCCATCGTCTGTTCAAGTATGGTCTCCGTCGAGTTCGTGTGCTTCCCGAGCGCGACGGTGCCGTGCGCGTGATAGGGTATCGGCCTCCCGTAAGGGTCGAGCGACACCCTCCCCGTGTAGTTTATATTTGAATCCTTCGAGAGGTTCTGTCTGTCCTATGATATAGTGAGCGAGATCCTGTCGGTCGCGATCCTCTTCCTCGAGAGGACGAGTGCGAGCGCGTCGGTCCTTTCCCAGACCACAAGCCGTGTCT
>JAGDDC010000289.1 GCA_017958245.1 Lachnospiraceae bacterium | reverse complement strand
TCTTATCAGAGAAACCGAAGAGATCACGATCACAGAGGAAAGGGAAGAACAGTTTATCCGGACCAAGACAGATGCTGAGCGGGAGTTGATGCTGCTTGCGTTTATCGATGGCAAACATATCGGAAACTGCTCTCTCATGAGCATTGCACCATACAGGAGATACAGTCACAGATGTGAAGTTGCGATCGCTTTATATAAGGAATACTGTGGATGCGGCATAGGAAAAGCTATGCTGCAGACTGTTCTTGATATAGCGAAAGATGTCGGCTACGAGCAGGCAGAGCTTGTAGTTATGGCAGAGAACAAGGATGCCATTGCAATGTATGAGAAGCTGGGATTCGAACAGTTTGGCACGCTCCCCCACAACATGAAATATGCCGACGGATCCTACATGGATGCATATTGGATGATGAAGAAGCTGTGAAACCGGCTGTACACCTGTCTTCACCCACTTTTGTTCATCTCCCATTTGCGTTTAACTTCTCCCGCCCTTGCGACGACCTTCTCCTTCCATGAATCGTCATCGGCATCCAGCTGAAAGACATCGAACCCGTACTCGCGGCCGTAGGAACAGATCACGGATTCGTCGTCGATATGGAGCGAAATCCGGTAGAAACTCGGGACCTTCTGCGGAAGGGTCGCCCAGCTGCTGTGCAAGCATCTGGGGCACGATACCGATCGCAACACCCACGACATAACTTTTCAGCGTATCGCGGAGTTTTCTTTCGGATCCCTCCTACAGAGTTGTATACGAAAAGCACGGCTGGGACTATGTGAAAGATTTCCTGCCCGAGTTCGAGAACCTCGAGAGCGGTGAATACGGACTGGATTTCCTCCTTGCAGAGGACAAGCCAGGCTTTTTAAGAAAGTGATTAAGTAAGCAAACTTAAAGATGCTTTAGGAGACTAATAACACAGTATAAGAACCACGAGGGCCGGATATCCGGCCCTCGTCCAATTCAATGCTTTGCTAAGGAAATGTCTAAAAAAATCTCTTAGTCAAGTTTGATCCAGAGCGCAGGACGTACTCCCGCAACGTTTGATATATGGTAATCAAGCCGGATCGCGCCCTTATCGTCGACATATGCAGCCGCTGTCGACTCTTTCCCGGAGACGCCGTAGCCGGGCGAGCGAAGCCACCACTCGTCTATCTCTCCGTCACGATGCCTGCCTATCCTCTCAGCGGAATCGCCCTTTCCATCATTTGCGCCGAGATACTTTGTGGCCTCGTCTGTCGAGAGGAAGAAGACATAGTCCTCGGTGTTCTTTCCGCCTATAGCGCCCTTCTTCTCAGGGTTTTTGTTGTTCAGTCTGACCTTCTCGATCAGAGCCTTCTCCCCGGCATCGAAGACCGCGCCGTAGAAATCCTCGTTCAGCCATCTGCGGACAGAGCTCTCGGCCCACGTCGTCCCCTGATCGGTGACTGCGCCGCCGCCATAGTCATAGTAAGCGATGTTGTCCACTATATATCTCGAGAGGAGCAGCAGGCGGTTGTTTGCCTCATCGCGGTCGAGGACCATCCACTCCAAGGGGACAGCTTCATCATCATTTGTCTGTGTGCCAAATGATACATACACCTGTGCTATCTTCTTGTTCTTCTTCACAGAGAGACCGTTCTTTTTGATGAGCTTCTTTGTGAGGCTGACCCACATTGCGGGACGCACTCCGAGCTGCTCATAGGCCACTCCGGTCCCTTCAAGGTCAGTATCGCCGTCATAATAGACATATGCGGCGTAGCCCGCGAGATAATCTTCTTCCTCGTAGTCTTCCCAGTCTTCCTCGTCCCAGTCCTCAAAGTCGCTGTCACTCGGCTCTCTTCCGGGAGTGCGGAGCCAGTAGGAACAGATCTTGCCGTTTAAGTCAACCCCTATGCTCCTGTCGATAATTCTGCTTTTCAGGTTCTCCAAACGGTAATTCTGGTATTCCGATTCGGAGAGCAGGAAAAGCTTGTCCTTCGTAGCTTTTCCTCCTGTGTTCCCCGTGAACTCGTTGTTCTCGTTGATCACCTTTGTCGTTTTGATCAGCTTCTTCTCGCTCTTTGAGAATGCAGTCTTGTAAAATTCGCCGCCGAGCCATTTGCGCAGAGAACAGTCCTTCCACTTGACATCGGCGTCCTTTTCGTTGTAGTACCTGTTGCAGAGCACATTCTTGCTCATGACGAGGGCGCTCTTGCCGTCGGCGGAGTACTCGAGGACTTCCCATTCTATGGCCTTGCCGCCCCATTTGCCGAGCACGAGGCTGTCCCTCTCATAGTCGGCGTTGAAGCCTATGAGCCCCTCATCTGCGAGCTTTATCAGTTCGGGATAGGTTTTCTTCAGATAGGCCTTATCGACTATGCTCTCAAGCTTCACCCTGACCTTCTTCGCAAATGCGCCGTATACCCTTTTTTTCTTGTTATCCCTGTAGGCCCTCACCTTCACAGAGTACCTGCCGGGATCGAGGCCCTTCAAGGTGATGCCGCGGCTTGTCTTGCCGTCTTTGTCGATGGTCGCCGCAAGCTCAAACTTTGACGCGCCGGGGCGCTTTAAGTAGATCTCAAACCCGTCGGCATCAAAAGTCTCGGATGTCCTGACAGTGATCCCCCTCCCGTCCGAAGTAGGGGTCGCCGATATCGCGGGAACATCCGGCACTATTTTCTCTGCGCTCGCCTTGGGGTCGAGAGATATATAGATCGCAGGGCGGATGCCGAATCCGTTGCTTATGTTTCTTGTATCGACCAGGCCGTCCGAGTTGACGATGGCACTTGCCGTACGGCCCTCGTTGAGCGTGCGGAGCCAGTACCATCCGGCTGCCCCGTCCGGGTACTCTCCATATCTGAAGCGCATCTCCTTCAGATACTTCTCCACCTCAGCGTCGGAGAAGAGGAAGACCCTGTCTTTTATCGTCTCGCCGTTTTCTTCGCAGGTAACGGTGGCTTTGATCCTCGCGGCCTCATTTTCCGAGAAAACGCCCCTGTAGAACCCGTCGTTCAGCCATTTGCGGATGTCCGACTTCTTCCATGAGCCGTCCGTGGAACCTGACGCCTTAAACGCCATGTAGCCCTCAAGTTTCCTGGAAAGCAGGAGTGCCCTGTTTTCTTTTTCATCGTAATCGCACAGGATCCACTCGATCTTCTCTTTGTTCTCGTTCGTGCCAAATGTGATATACACGTCGCGATCGGTGTCTTCGGATGCTTTCCCCGCCTTCAGGTGGTTTGCCTCGATCAGCTCGGGTGTCAGTTCCACCCAGAATGCGGGGCGAACACCGCAGCTTTCGTCGACATACTCATAATCGACATATCCGACGCTCGCCACAATGGCTACACTTTCAGGCTCATCGCCCTCGGAGCGGAGCATCCACTGATCGGAACTTCCGCCTGCGAACCTGCAGATCCTGACAAGCAGGGATATCTCGTCGTAATCTGTGTTCTCATCTTTGTTTTCCGGCATGAGATATGTATCAAGTTCTTTTTTTGAGAGAAGGAAGATGCGGTCTTTGGTGCTTGCCCCCTCCGTACCGTTTTCGATCACGGATGTCTTGATCAGGGCTCTCTCACTGTCGGAGAAGGCCTCTTCTATGAAGCCTTTGTTGAGCCATTTCCTAAGCGAACACTTCTCCCAGGTTAAGTTCTTGCCCTCCTGATCAAACTCTCTGTCGCAGATGATATACTTGCTTATCACCAGAGCACTCTTCCCGTCTTCGGAGTATGTGAGCACCTGCCACTCAAGGTCCTCCTTCTCAGGCATCATGTTGCCGTAGCCGTCCTTCTGCAGACAAAACCTGCCCAGCCTGATCGTCTCTTCCGCTTTTCTTTCCACGGTCTTCAAGCCGATACTGCCGTTTTCGGCCAGCACCCCGAGCCCCGGATATTCTTTCTTAAACAGATCCTCCGGACTGCCGGACTCACTCTGCTGTGTGGCAGTCCCCATCTCCTTTGCGGATGCCTCATTTGCCCCAAATGAGGTGAGGACAGACAAGATCATGCTCAGGATCAAAAACGCTCCGATAGCTTTCCTTAAAAGATTCTTCATTTGCAAAAGCCTTACCTTTCTTTAAAAAACCCCGCCTTCACAGTACATGGAGGCGGGGCAGGCCCTTAGAAACCCGCTTCTATCTCGGTGATGGTCTTTTGGTCTGCAAAGCTCCTTCCCATCACCTTGACCAGCTTGGCAGATTCGTCGTTTAGATCCACAACGATGGCGGGACGCACTCCGAAACCTCTGATATAAAACATCTCGTCACCTTCCCCGTCATCATGGCCGGAGAACAGCCTCTTGCCCCAGTACGTGGTCTCAGTCCAGCCGCCTCTCTCGCCGATCAGCATGAACCTGTCTTCCTTGTACAATGTTCTGAGCCACCAGTAACAAGCCGTGTCCCCGTCATACGTGTAGTGCATGACGCCCTGCAGATATCCCGGGCATGTGTCAACGGACTCCTTCTTGCCGTCGCCGTCCCTGTCAAAGTGTCTCCGCGAGTATTCTGTGGCACCGCTCCTCCTGTCCATCTTCTCGGGGAAGCCGTACTCCGCGTTCTTTGCCTCATCCCATGACAACAGGAAGACCTTGTCCTCAGTCCCGACATCCTCGAGCGTTGTAGTCGCTATGACAGAAGCTTCATCCTCGTCAAATGCTCTTTCAAGGAAATCCTCGTTCAGCCATTTCCTGAGCCCGCAGTTTTCGTAGGTGACTTCCTCATCGGTCTGTACGTTGATCTTCACGGGCTCGAGAACATACCTCGAAAGCAGGAAGAGCTTCGAGTCCTTGTTTGAAAGGACCATCCACTCGATGGGCTCTTTTCCGTTCTTTTCGTCCCCGTCCTGCTCATATGCGCCGAAGCGGACGTAATCTCCCGTTGCGACATCGGACAGTTCCTTTTTCTCGCCCTCGACCTTCAGCTTCTTTACACGGCTGAATTTGCTGTCCAGCCTTGTATCCTTTCCAAAAAAATATGCCCTGACCTTGAAGGCATACTCGCCGTCCTCGGGTGTCCTGATGACGCATTTGCGAACCTTTTTGCCGGTCTTGTAGAGATCCGCCACCCTGCTGTATGTCTTTTCCCCCGGCTTCTTCACATATATATCATAGCCGTCCGTCTTCTTGTTCTTCTCTATGGTGATGACCACCGCGCTGCCGTTTGCCACCACCTCACACGAGATCTTGGGCCTCTCCGGTTTCTTCGCCGCAAATGCTTTTACACCCGAAGGCATCAGACCCGCCATCACCGCCATGATGAGAACAGCCGCAAGCGCCTTTTTGCATGAGAATCTCATAAACATCCTCCTTCGTACCATTATCTTTCATTCCCTTATAGCATTGTATGAAAACATATTTTCAAATGATAGTAACTGTTGGTTACCTTTTTTCAAAGTATAAAAAAGTCTGCCGCACATGCGACAGACTTGTCATCACCTATTTATTATTCGTTC
>JAGDDC010000288.1 GCA_017958245.1 Lachnospiraceae bacterium | reverse complement strand
GGCCATATCCTTGATGCAGATGGAATCGGCGCCGAGCTCTTCGATCTGACGGGCTGTCTTCTCCCAGTACTCAAGTGTATAAGCGTCGCCGAGTGTGTAGGAAAGAGCGATCTGAGCGTGTCCGCCCTCTTTCTTTGTAGCCTTTACAGCGGTCTCAAGGTTCCTGAGGTCGTTTAAGCAGTCGAAGATCCTGACGATATCGATACCGTTTGCAACGGATTTCTGAGCGAAATACTCAACAACGTCGTCAGCGTAGTGGTTGTAACCTAAGATGTTCTGACCTCTGAAGAGCATCTGGAGCTTGGTCTTCTTGAAGCCCGCACGGAGCTTGCGAAGTCTCTCCCAGGGATCTTCCTTGAGGAATCTAAGGCATGAGTCAAATGTTGCTCCGCCCCAGCACTCTACCGAATGATATCCAACCTGATCCATCTTGTCTACGATGGGGAGCATGAGCTCGGTGGGCATTCTGGTAGCGATAAGCGACTGGTGAGCATCACGAAGTATAGTCTCGGTAATTCCAACCGGTTTCTTTTCAGACATTATAAAATCCTCCTTAAAGAGATATTGCAATATTAGACATTAAATATCGCCATGAAAACACCTGCGGCAACCGCAGTACCTATAACACCCGCAACGTTGGGTCCCATAGCGTGCATGAGCAGGAAGTTCGAGGGATCGTACTCCGCTCCGACCTTCTGTGATACTCTCGCTGCCATAGGCACAGCCGAAACTCCGGCCGAACCGATGAGCGGATTGATCTTTCCTCCCGTCAGCTTGCAGAGGAGCTTTCCGAGAAGCATACCTCCGAAAGTACCGAACGCAAATGCGATGAGTCCGAGAGCGACGATCTTGAGTGTTGTAGCGTTGAGGAAAGCCTCAGCACTTGTCGAAGCACCTACGGATGTACCGAGAAGGATAACTACGATATACATAAGAGCGTTGCTTGCAGTCTCAGTGAGCTGTCTTACAACACCGCACTCTCTGAAGAGGTTTCCGAGCATCAGCATACCAACGAGGGGAGCCGTGCTGGGAAGTATAAGAACTACTACAACAGTGATGATGATAGGGAACAGGATCTTCTCAAGTTTTGAAACAGGACGAAGCTGCTTCATCTTGATGGTCCTCTCCTTCTGTGTCGTCATGAGTCTCATGATAGGGGGCTGGATGATGGGTACGAGCGACATGTATGAGTACGCTGCGACCGCGATCGGGCCCATGAGGTCTGTCTGACCGAGCTTTCCTGCGAGGAAGATAGATGTAGGGCCGTCAGCTCCACCGATGATGGAGATCGCCGATGCTGCCTTGTCGTTGAATCCAAGAAGGATTGCCATAAGGTAAGCAAGGAAGATACCGAGCTGTGCCGCTGCACCCATAAGGAAGCTTATAGGGTTGGCGATCAGGGGACCGAAGTCCGTCGATGCGCCGACGCCCAAGAATATAAGTGAAGGCATGATGCCCCACTCGTCGAGCGTAAAGAAATATCTGAGGAGACCGCCTCCGTTACCGCCCTCGCCGAGTTCCTTCATGATATCCGGATACATGTTTACAAGAAGCATGCCGAATGATATGGGAACGAGGAGAAGGGGCTCAAAGCCCTTCGCTATAGCGAGATACAGGAATACGAAGGAGATCAGTATCATCAGAATGTTTCCCCACGTAAGGGTGGCAAATGCAGTCTGTTTTGCAAGATTGCCCAACGTAGTGATCACGTAATCCATAACAATAATTCCTCCTAAGCACTGTTTCTGAAAGGGTAACGGTTAATATTATTCCATGGAAGCGAGAAGATCTCCTGCCTCTACGGAAGCGCCTACTGCTACGTCCATGCTTGCGATCTTTCCGTCCTGAGGAGCAACGATCTCGTTCTCCATCTTCATAGCCTCGAGAATGATGATAGCCTGTCCCTTCTTGACAGTGTCACCCGCGTTTGCCTTGAGTCCGAGGATCTTGCCGGGCATGGGAGCCGTGATCTTTACGGAACCCTTTGCGCCTGAAGCCTTGGGAGCTGCGGGAGCTGCCTTGGGAGCTGCCTTTGCTGCAGCCTTAGGAGCCGCTGCGGGAGCTGCGCTGCCTGCGCCGCCCTCTTCAACTGTGACATCATATGTGTTGCCGTTTACTGTGATCGTGTAGTTTTTCATCTTTTTTCCTTTCTGCCGCATGCCTTGTCAGGCGGACCTGTTCGCGGCACTGATTGTTTTATGGTTTCATCTGATCTTGATGATCTTATCTGTAACGTAAGGGCGAAGGGATCACTGTCTCCTTCTGATGCTCCTTACAACAAGTCCGTCTGCGGGAACAGCCTCTCCCGCCTCGGCGGAAAAAGCGTAGATCGCGGCAGTTATGACAGCCACAAGCTCCAGATCATCACTTTCGTCTACAACCTCTGTGACAGGCTCGCTCTCAGCGGGCTTCGTCTCGACTTTCTGTTCAGCCTTTTTCGCTTTTCTCTTGTCGATCGACTTAAATATCTTTCCTTCAAGAGCTATCACGATAGAAATGAAAGCGAGTGCCATGAAAACGATACCTATGCCCATCGCTGTATTGAGACCTGCTCTTGCCATCGTATCGCCGAGCGATTCGGTCTCCTCAGCGGCAAGAAAGACTAAATTGAATATATCCATGTCTGTCTCCTTATCCTATCAAACTGTACCGTGCTTCTTTACCGGGCGCTCATCGCTCTTTAAGTAGAGCATCTCAAAAGCGTAAATAAGGTTCTTACGTGTCTCAGCCGGGTCGATAACGTTGTCGATATAACCGCGGTTTGCAGCCGATGAAGCCTTGAGCTTCTGCTCGGCATAGAGAGCTGCCTTCTCCTCGAGAGCCTTTGCGTGATCGGCTGCATCCTTGAGCTCGTCAGCGTAAACGATCTGAGCTGCGAGTTTGTCTTCCATCATGCCGACCTCAGCTCCCTCAAGAGCAAACACAAGGTCTGCGCCGAGGTTCTTCGAACCCATCGAAACGTAAGCGCTTCCGAGAGCCTTCTTCGTGATGAGCGTAACCTTGGGTGTTGTGGCGTTCGCATATGTAAACGTAAGCTTTGCAGCCATGGGCGCGATGTTCTTCTCGTTGCGCATGCAGTTGCCGTAGCCGGTTACGTTCACGATCGAAAGTACCGGGATGTCAAATGCGTCACAGAACGAAATGAACTTCTCTGCCTTACGGCAGCAAGCGGCAGTGAGTACGGGAGCAAACTTCTCGGTAACCTTGCCTGCCTCATCCTTCACCGCTTCGCGGTTTGCGACAACTCCTACCGTGTTGCCGTCAAGCTTGATGAAACCGGTTACCATCTGCTTTGCAAAATCAGCCTTGGTCTCGATGAAGAGTCCGCCGTCCGAGATATCGCGGATACCTGCGCTTATATCGTCGAGGTCGCTCTCAAACTCGGGAACGAGACGGTTTAAGTCGTCCTCACACTCTGCCTGAGGAGCGTCGTCCTCGTTGCAGGAAGGAAGGACTGATACAAGATCTCTCACGGCGTTTAACATGCCGACTTCATCATCGCACACAAAGTCAACAACTCCGGCCTCTGCCTTGAAGCAAGCGGACGATGTGTCGCACTTACCCTCGTTGTTGCCCTCTACTGCGTCGGGTGTGTTGATGAAGACCTTGCCGTTCTCTTTCTCCACGAAAACAAAGTCACACATCGATGCGGAGACTGCAAGTCCGCCGCCGCACTTTCCAAATACTGCAGCGATCTGCGGGATGACTCCCGATGCAAGAGACTGTCTGTAGTATATGTCTCCAAGTCCTGCGAGAGCGTCTGTAGCCTCCTCGAGACGAAGACCTGCACAATCGATCAGTCCGACAACCGGAGCACCTGTCTTCAGAGCGAGATCATAGAGATTCACGATCTTCTTCGCGTGCATCTCACCTATAGATCCCGAGAGAGCCGTCACATCCTGGCTGTACACATAAACAGGGCTTCCGTTTATGAGTCCGTAACCGGTGATGACGCCGTCAGAGGGTGCTTCTTTTGCCTGTAAGTTGAAATCCGTGCTTCTCTTTGTCACAAGAGCACCGATCTCGACAAAACTGTTGTCGTCAAGCAAGGTGAACACTCTGTCTCTCGCTGACAATTTTGCTGAAGTACTCATAACTACCTCCATATGAAATATTTTGATTTAATTAAAACCAATTTTGACCGCATACATTATAACTGATAAAATACTTTAAAGCAACAAGTTTTACTGCAAACAGCAAGAATAATTGAGCGCAAAAAAGTGGCGGCCCTGCAGGTCGCCACTGTGTGATCTTATAAAAACCTGTTTAAAGTCTTCGTATGACAGCTGTAGAAAATCCTTTCCTTCTGAGTGCAGCCATAAGCTTGCCCTTTTCTTCGTAACTAAGCTTTGAGATGTCCTCGCATCCCTTTTTCCTGATGAAGGCTCTTGCAGCCTCAAGTTCCTCCGAGAGCCTGTACTCCTCAGGATCCGGTTCCTCGGTGTAAGAGTCCCCCGAAAACTTCCCAAAGCTTCCCGGAAGCAGGTCTACTCTCTCTCGTCCCGCAACGGCTTCAGCCTCTGCGACTTCACCGACAGCAGCGTCTATGTCTTCCTTCGAGACACCGTTCTGCCTCAGGTCATACTCGATCTGCATAAAGCTCTGTCTGCGCTTATGAGATATGTAGTACTCCCTGGCATATCTCCTGTCATCTATGTAGTTGAAAGACTTCACGTAGTCGAGCGCGACGAGCGCAGCGTCCTCGCTGAAGCTCTCGAGGAGCTTTCTCTTCAGCATAACTTCGCTCTTGTCGGACTTTAAGAGAAGGTCCATAGCCTTCTTCTTCGCGGCGGGATATATGAGCTCCTTCTTTATGGTCTCAAGAACGTCCCCGCCGATCTCCTCCCCCTCTTTTAACGAGTACAGGGTGAGTGCGTCGGCTCCGGCCTCAAAGGCAAAGTCGTAATCTATAAAGACCTTGAACTTCTTCTTTCCCTTCTGTTCGATACCGGTGACGATCATACGTCCTCTTCGCTCTCCGTGCTGTTCTCAACCTCAGGCAGGAACTTCTCGCGAACCTGCTCCTCGACCTGTTTCATGATCTCGGGGTTCTCCTTCAGATAGACCTTGGTGTTCTCACGTCCCTGGCCGATCTTTGCGTCGTTGTATGAGAACCAGGCGCCGCTCTTTACGATGATGTTGGCAGCGACCGCGAGATCCAGTACGTCGCCTTCCTTCGATATGCCCTGTCCGAACATGATGTCGAACTCCGCCTCCTTGAAGGGAGGAGCTATCTTGTTCTTTACGACCTTGATCCTTGTCCTGTTGCCGACTACCTCACCACCGACCTTGAGGGACTCTATGCGCCTCACGTCGAGTCTGATGGACGAGTAGAACTTGAGCGCACGTCCGCCTGTCGTCGTCTCGGGGTTGCCGAACATGACTCCGACCTTCTCACGCAGCTGGTTGATGAAGACCACTATACAGTTCGACTTGCTGATGACCGCGGTGAGCTTCCTGAGCGCCTGAGACATGAGCCTTGCCTGGAGTCCCACGTGTGAGTCAC
This sequence comes from Lachnospiraceae bacterium, assembly GCA_017958245.1. The sequence continues at coordinate 1,324 of JAGDDC010000288.1, read as the reverse complement.
CCATGTCGCCGTCGATCTCGGCCTTCGGAACGAGCGCTGCCAAAGAGTCGACTATGATGATGTCGACCGCTCCGGACCTGACCATGGTCTCCGTGATCTCGAGCGCCTGCTCTCCGTTGTCGGGCTGTGATATGTAGAGGTTGTCTATGTCAACTCCTATGTTCTTCGCGTAAACAGGGTCCAAAGCGTGCTCCGCGTCTATGAAGCCCGCTATGCCGCCGCGCTTCTGAACCTCGGCCACCATGTGAAGGGCGACCGTGGTCTTGCCGCTCGACTCGGGTCCGTATATCTCTATGATCCTGCCCTTGGGAACTCCGCCGAGCCCGAGCGCTATGTCGAGGCTGAGCGATCCCGTGGGGATGGTCTCTATGTTCATGTGTGCGCTCTTGTCTCCGAGCTTCATGACAGAGCCTTTCCCGTATGCTTTCTCTATCTGCGCGAGGGCAGATTCCAATGCTTTGATCTTTTCTTCTTTTGCCATATCCTTCTCCGTTTCGTTAAAATGATCGGTAAACACACAAAGCGAACCTTTGTTCGATTATTACTATAAAACAAATGTTCGCTTTTGTCAACAATTTTATTCCGTTTGATCCGTACGAAAAAATTATATGTATATCCGGCGCGCGTGTCAACCCCAAACCTTTGTTTAGGATGCTATTGGAAGAGTGCCCTAACGAACGCCTCGGGATCGAACTTCTGGAGGTCTTCTATGTGTTCACCCACGCCTATGAACTTGACGGGGATCCCGAGCTCCTTGCTTATGGCGATGGCTATGCCGCCCTTTGCCGTGCCGTCGAGCTTCGTTATGACGATGCCCGTTATGTCGGCAACCTCGCAGAACTGCTTGGCCTGCGCGAGCGCGTTCTGTCCGGTGGTCGCATCGAGCACAACGAAGGTCTCCCTGCGCATGTCCGGAGCCTCTCTCGTCACGATCCTGTCGATCTTTTTGAGCTCCTCCATGAGGTTCTTTTTGTTGTGGAGACGTCCCGCCGTATCGCACAGCAGGATATCCGCGTTCCTCGCTTTCGCGGCGTTTAAAGCGTCAAAGACCACTGCGGCGGGGTCAGAGCCCTCGTTCTGCGCTATGATCTCAACGCCCGCACGGTTCGTCCACTCCGTGAGCTGTTCGATCGCCGCAGCCCTGAAGGTGTCGGCGGCGGCTACTATCACTCGCCTTCCCGCTTCCTTCATGATACCCGCGATCTTTCCTACAGTTGTAGTCTTGCCCACGCCGTTCACGCCGATCATCATGATGACCGACTTCTCTTTCTCGAAATCATAGGCGCCCTCGGGTACCTTCATCTGCTCGATGATGCTCTGTATG
>JAGDDC010000287.1 GCA_017958245.1 Lachnospiraceae bacterium | reverse complement strand
ACTCCTCTGTCGACCTCGAGGAGCGACGACTCGACGAGCCTTGCGATGAAAGGTGCCGCCGCTATAACGAGCGGTACCACGGTCGCGCTGCTGCCTATCGATGTTCCGGTGATGAACCTTGTGACAGGGATCACCATGACGAGCAGTATCAGGAAGGGCACGGATCTGAGTATGTTGATCACGGCGCCCAGTACGTTGTATAACGCGGGTCTCGGCCTGATGCCGTTCTTTGAGCTGACCACCAGGATCACTCCGAGCGGGAGCCCTATGACGTACGCAAAAAGCGTCGACATGAAGACCATGTAAAGCGTCTCGAAAAGCCCGTTTAAGATGAGCTGCAAAAGCTCGGGATCCGAGATCGCGGATTCCAAGAACAAAAGATCAGTATTCACCCGGGTCCACCTCCTCTACATTCAGCCCATGACCTCTAAGATAATCCTTGATCCTGCTGCGCATGGCCTCCTCCTTCGGAAGCTGGAGCACCATTTGCCCCACAGCGTTCCCGCCGATATTTCTCGTGTCGGCCCTCATGATGTTCACCGGAACCTTGAACTCCAGTATCATATTGGCTATGACGGGCTCGTACGAAGACTTGCCGTCGAAGACGATCCTCAGCATCTTCTCCTCGCTCTGAGCGAAGGCCTTCGTCTGCTCGGCAACTTCCTCACCGTCCTGACTCTGTCCGGTGTAGATCAGACGCCTCGCGGCCTCGGTCTTCGGGTTCGAGAAGATGTCTATCACCGGGCCTTCCTCGACTATCCTGCTGTCGGAAATGATCGCGACCCTCGTGCATATATCCTCGATGACCTTCATCTCGTGGGTGATCACTATGATGGTGATACCAAAGAGCTTGTTGATCTTCTTTAGCTGATCGAGGATCTGTCTCGTGGTCTTCGGATCGAGCGCGCTCGTCGCCTCGTCACACAGCAGCACCTTCGGGTTGAGCGCAAGTGCGCGGGCTATGGCCACACGCTGCTTCTGTCCTCCGGAGAGCTGCGAGGGATAAGCCTCAGCCTTCTCCCCGAGATCTACCAGATCGAGGAGTTCCTTTGCCTTCGCGTTTGCGACGTCCTTCTTCACTCCCTCAAGCTCGAGGGGGAACCTGACGTTCTTTAAGATGTTGCGCTGCATCAGCAGGTTAAACTGCTGGAAGATCATGCCCATCTTCCTTCGCGTCGTGTTAAGCTCGGCAAGGCTCATATCGCCGAGTTTCCTTCCCTCGAAAAAGACATCTCCGGATGTCGGCTTCTCGAGGTAGTTAAGGCACCTTACCAATGTGCTCTTTCCCGCACCGCTCATACCGATGATCCCGTAGATCTCGCCTTCGCGGATCTCAAGATCGATGTCTTCGAGCGCCCGGACCTCGCTGTCCTTCGTCTTGAAGGACTTGCACAGCTTCTCCGTGCGGATAAGGATCTTTGAACTGTCCATCACATACACCCCTTGAAAAAATTAAAGCTCCCGTCCGTAAAAGGACGAGAGCATAAACTCCGTGTTACCACCTTTTTTCGCCTCACCCTTGCGGGTAAAGCCTCTGCAGGTACGGACCGTAACAGTCGATACCCTGCCGCTGTAACGTGCGGATCGCGTCGCAGCCTTGTGCGCATGCATTCGGTGCGAAACTCCGAGACCATCTTCAGCAAAGCATCCGGTATCCCTTCTCACCTGTCGGGACTCTCTGAGACCTTCCTCATCGCTTACTCTTCTCTTCACTGTCTTTCAAAGATCAAATTTTCACTTATGATAATCCAAAGCCAAATCAATGTCAAGTAAGAAAATGCAACAAAAAAGTATAAAAATAAACGTTCATAATTGTGACCTAAGGACAAAACCTTCGCTCAAAGCTTTGCAAATGCGCGACTCTAAGCCTCGTATCTGCACTTTATGACCTCAGCCATGATGCTGACCGCTATCTCCGCGGGCGTCTTCGCACCTATTGTGAGCCCGACCGGACTGTGGACCGCCGTTATCTTGTCCTCTGCGTACCCGAGTTCACGAAGCTTCCCAAAGATGATATCGCGCTTCTTCCTGCTTCCTATCATGCCTACGTAGAAGGGATCGCCCTTCAAAGCCCATTTGAGAGCCTCAAAGTCTCCTGCATGGCCTCTTGTTATGATGAGTATATAGGTGCCTAGGCCGATCTTCAGATCGGGGATGTCTGTATAAGAATCCACGACCATCGTCCTGCAGCCTGGGAACCTCTTCGCGTTTGCGTACTCTTCCCTGTCGTCTATCACCGTCACGTTGAAATCAAGCCTCTTTGCGAGCTCCGCGACCTCGAGTGAGACGTGGCCACCGCCAAAGATATACATGGTTCCACAGGTCCCGAGGCGGTCGAGTATATATCGCCTGTTCTTGTCCGACTCCGAGTGGAGAGAGAGCCTGAGCGGGTTCTCGGCCATCTCGCGCTTTACTTCCTCGCTGCCCTCAAACTTTCCGTATAAGCCTTCGCCCTCTATTGT
>JAGDDC010000286.1 GCA_017958245.1 Lachnospiraceae bacterium | reverse complement strand
TCTGCATGATCTCCATCGTGAGCTGGTTGTTGTCGGTGGCCACATTCGTAGTCGAATAGATCGGCGCGAGCTCGTGCTGCGCGGGAGCGACCTCGTTGTGCTCGGTCTTTATGTGGATCCCGAGCTTCCACAGCTCGCTGTTAAGCTCCTCCATGAAAGCGTTGACGCTGGGTTTGATCGCGCCAAAGTAGTGATCGTCGAGTTCCTGTCCCTTGGGAGGCTTCGCTCCGAACAGCGTCCTCCCCGTGTACACCAGATCGGGACGCTTGTGATACATTTCCGCATCGATCAGGAAGTACTCCTGCTCGGGGCCGACGTTCGTCCTGACGTATTTGGCTTCCTTTCCGAAGAGCTTCAGGACACGCTTTGCCTGAGTATCCAGCGCCTGCATGGAACGAAGGAGCGGTGTCTTCTTGTCGAGAGCGTCTCCGCCGTACGAGCAGAACGCCGTGGGTATGCACAGGGTGTGACCCTTGATGAAAGCGTAGGACGTGGGATCCCAAGCGGTGTAGCCCCTCGCTTCGAACGTGGCTCTCAGGCCTCCCGACGGAAATGATGAAGCGTCGGGTTCGCCCTTTATCAGCTCCTTGCCCGAGAACTCCATGATCACGCCGCCGTCGGGTGAAGGAGTTATGAAGCTGTCGTGCTTCTCCGCGGTCACGCCTGTCAGAGGCTGGAACCAGTGCGTAAAATGCGTCGCCCCGTTCTCGACCGCCCAATCGCGCATCTCCTTTGCGACGGCATCTGCCACCTTCTCGTCGAGCCTGCCGTTCTCATCTATGGTCTTTCTGAGCGAATCATATACTTTTGCCGACAGTCTCGCCCTCATTACTCTGTCGTCAAAGACCATTGAACCAAAGAGTTCCGGTACGTTTTGTTTTTCCATGTTGCTTTCCTCCCTTTTCTTTTTGTATGTGTTTATGTGTTCGTGTATCATTTGCCGCTCTCGCCGTAATTTGAGAGGACTCTCGCCGAAGGATCGTTTACGTTGCATCCTTCCCAGTTTTTGTTGGGCATCCAGAAGTCTGCGACCATCTCCGACTGCCCGGGGTAATGTTTCTCAAAGATATCGCGGTATAGCAGAGATTCCTTTGTGAAAGGCCTTGCGTGACTGTATTTCAGGCACCCCTTCTCAAACTCCTCGTCGGTGTACGTGGCTTCTGCAAGGTCTGCGAGGTCATCTTTTAGGGAGTGTCCCACCGCGTCGGAGAACGCCGCCTTCTCACGCCATAAGATACTATCGGGGATCAGCGCGTCTTTCTCGAAAGCGTGGCGGAGCAGATATTTGCCCTTGCCGTAGCGGTTTAGCTTCTTCTCGGGATCGACTGCCATGCAATACTCGACAAATGACAGGTCGCCAAAGGGTACTCTTGCCTCGAGCGAGTTGACGCTGATGCACCTGTCAGCCCTGAGAACGTCATACATGTGGATCTCCCTGATCCTTTTTTCCGCTTCTTTTTGAAACTCCGAGGCGCTTGGCGCGAAATCCGTGTATTTGTACCCGAAGATCTCATCGGAGATCTCACCTGTCATGATCACACGGATATCGGACTGTTCGTGGATAGCCTTGCACACGAGATACATGCCGATCGAGGCGCGGATCGTCGTGATGTCATAGGTCCCGAGCAGCGCGATCACTTCCTCGAGTGCCCCGGTCACGTCTTCCGCCGTGATGATCACCTCGTGATGGTTTGAATGGATGTAGTCTGCAACTTCCCTCGCGTATTTGAGATCGATCGCGTCGACGTCCATCCCGATCGCCCAGGTCTCAAGCGGCTTTTCGAGCTCCCTTGCCGCGATCCCGCACACAAGCGAGGAGTCGAGTCCTCCCGAGAGCAGGAAACCCACAGGCGTGTCGGAATCAAGTCTCTTCCTTACCCCCTCCGTCAGGAGATCGCGGATGTTTCTTGCGATCTCTTCAACACTGTCTCTGCGGACCTCCTTGACATCCGACATGTCGCGGTACCTTATAAACTTCCCGTCCTTAAAATAGTGTCCCGGAGGGAAGGGGCATATGCGGTCTGCAAGACCCACGAGGTTCTTTGGTTCGGATGCGAAGATGTAAGTGCCTCCGGCGCTCCTGCCGTAGTAGAGCGGTCTGATCCCTATCGGGTCCCTTGCCGCGATGTACGACCCGGACTTCACGTCATACAGGATCAGCGCGAACTCCGCATCAAGCATCCCAAACATCTCCGTCCCGTACTCCCGGTACAGAGCGGGCAGGATCTCGCAGTCGGAACCGCTCACGAAGGAGTACCCCTTCGATATGAGCTCCTCCTTGAGAGGCCTGAAGCCGTACACCTCTCCGTTACAGACAAGCACGATCTCGCTGTCCGCATCCGGCAGAGAGTATCCGCCGGGGTCCTGTGAAGGCAAGGCAGACAGCGTTTTCTTTCCGCCGTACACGAAGGGCTGCATGCCTGCATCCGTAAGACCCATGATCGAGAGCCTGTTAAATCCGAGCCACCCGTTGCCGGTATCTACTATCCTGCTTGCGTCAGGTCCCCTCGAAAGCGTTTTTTCAAGCGCCTTTCTTATCGTCTCATACTCTGCGTCCTTCCCGCAGAAACCAAAGATCGAGCACATCCTTACACCTCCAAACCGCAATAAGTCCACGCGTGAGAGCCTTTCCTCACCGGGGGCGTGAGCCGCGTCGGCATCCAAAAAACCGACGAAAAAAAGCGCCTCGGAGATAAAATCTCCAAGACGCCTTTGCCTTTATTGCTTTATTGTGTTGAAGTGTACACCATCAATCTTCCGTTGTCAATATCTTTTTTTCAGATATGACTTTCTCCTGCGGAAGTATTTGCCTGACCATTTTCTTTAGTTCGGCCTTCTCCACCGGTTTGCTCAGATAATCCGCAAACCCGATCTCTAAGTATTCCTCGCGCATGCCGTGCAGCGCATTTGCGGTCATCATGACCATTGGAGTGTCGCGGTTTAAGTTTTCAGGGTCTTCCTTCGACTTCCGGTAAGCCTCGACCCCATCCATGCCGGGCATCATGTGATCCATGAAGATCAGGTCATATTTCTTCTCCCTCATCCTCTGAAGGGCTTCTTCGCCGGTCAGCACCGTCTCGACCTTCCCCTCGAGATCGTCCAGAAAACGGCTTGCGATGATGAGGTTTACCTTGTTGTCGTCAACGACAAGATATGTGCAATCAGGCGTGGTATAAGCGGTTGTATCTTCCTGCTCCTCCGTGTCCTCACCGGGCAGTCTGTCCGGCTGCCTGTCGACCGTCTGGGGGATCGATACCATGAAGGCGGAACCCTTGCCGTATTCGCTGCTTACATCGATCTGTCCGTTCATGAGGCCTGTCATACGCTTCACTATGGCAAGGCCAAGTCCCGTCCCCTCTATGCTTCGATTGCGGTCCTCGTCGAGCCTTTTGTAATCGCCAAAGAGGTGGGGGATATCCTCGCTTTTGATCCCTATGCCGGTATCCCTGACAGTGATCTTTAAGTTTATGACATCCTCCGAGACGGATTCAAAAGAGACCTCAAGTCTCACTTCGCCCGCGTCCGTGTATTTGACGGCATTGTTTAGGAGGTTTATCATTATCTGCCTTATGCGGATCTCGTCTCCGACAAGGCGGTCGGGGATGTCCGGGTCTGTCTGAAGGATGAAGTTGAGACCTTTTTGCTCGGATCTGACGCGTATCAGCGTGCCAACGTCATCGGTCAGCTCGTGAAGCGTGTAAGGCGCAGCCTTGATCTCCAACTTCCCGGATTCGATCTTTGAGAGGTCCAAGATGTCGTTGATGACCGAGAGCAATATCTGTCCCGCATCCCTGATGTTGTCCGCGTACCCTCTGATCCGCGCTGCGGATGCGGGTTCGATCGTCTTGCCCGGGCTTATCTCGCCGACGATCAGCTCGTCCATCCCAAGCACAGCGTTGAGTGGTGTTCTGATCTCATGGGACATGCTCGCAAGAAAATCGCTCTTTGCGCGGTTCGCCTTGATAGCGTCCTGCTCGGCGATCTTCAGCTTCTCGTTGCTCCTCAAAAGCTCATGGTAGTCCGTAGTCTCAAGAGAGTAATACAGAACGAAGATACCCGCCGCGCCGAAGGGAAGCGACAGGAGAAGCGCTCCGTCGGTGGCAGCCTGTACGATCGTGCCCAGAAGAGTTATCAGGGAAGCCACAGAGAGCGCGACACGCTCCCTCGTTCCAAGTGTCCTTACGCGCATGATCAGCAGGACGATACCGCTTGCGAGATAGAAGACCGGCGCGGTGAAGACTATGGGAACAAAGAAAGGACCATGCATGTACACTCCGTCAGGCGTATACCAAAGGACGAATTTCAAGGGGATGTTTAAGGCCATCAGGGCCAGATAGCCCGCAAACAGGATGTTGCCGAGGATCCGGATCCACTTCAGCCTCTTCCCGGAATCGACGTATTCCATCAGGTAGATCGCGAAGATCCTGGAAGCCATGACGCACATGATGGAATCCATGGTACGCAAAAGAGTGCATACAAAGATAGGAGTACCCAGTTCGGGATACGAGAAAACATAGGTCATTATGCTCACGACGAGCGCGAGGAGCATATTGATCTCAAGGCTGCGGAAGAGCTTGTATGAGCGTATTCTTTCGCGTTTTGCGTCATTGAAAGAGATCAGATACAAGACGAGCAGGTATCCGAGGGACGCTATCTCAAAATATGTCTTTGGTGGAATGGTATAGTTTCCTATCATTTGACCGCATCCTTCCTAAGCTCAAGGTTGCTCCGAGGTTTCAACTATTTGGTTGTTTACATGAAAATTGTACCATCTTTTACCATTTTTATCAATCAGGAACGCCATCACAGCCGCAAATGAGCCCGCTCCTCATTTGCCTTCATCAATCCGCAAGTCCCCGTGCGATCTCAAGCATATCGATCGTCTCATAGCCTGTGGGTTTCCCCGTGACAAAGTCGTATTCGGCGGAAATGCTCCCTCTTATCTCCTTTCCGTCCTCATCCTTCCAGATCGCATACTCCCCTATGGTCTTCCTGCCGTCACGTATGACCGGAGTCGGGGGCATGATCGTAAGCTCCGGCATCGAAGGAAAGCCCGAATACAGTTTGTTCACGAACTCATCATGTTCTTCCCATGTCTTAAACATCACATCTTTTAGGAAGTCCGCGCGTTTTGAGCTCTTGTAGTCTTCTCCGCCGATACTGTTGATCGCTTTCAATATATAGAGGAAGTAATCATCCGTCTTCCATCCGTCACCGAGTTCCGCCTCATATAAGTCTATCAGCATATCCGCAAGAGAGACGTATTCCGCGGGCTCATCGTACATTTCGGGATAAGTCAGACGGTTTAACGTATCATGAACGGCTTCAAACTCTTCCTGTGAATACCCCGCATCATAAAACATCTTCGCTATGAGAGCATCGGACATGGGGCTTAAGAACAGCTCGCTCAGCCTTTCGGTACCGTAGATATGTTCTATACCCGTCAGGAACTGAGCTATATCAGGGTAAGAATTGATCGCGCCCGAGAAATACTTGGCCGTGAAAAGTTCCGCTCCGCCTTCCACGATATAGTCTGCATTGTAGCACGGGATCGCTTTTTGCATATCCGTGGATGACAGGTTGAGGAACTCTTCCAGCGAGATCGGTTTCCCCTCGAGAAGAAATGCAGAACCAGCTTTTTTGCCCGCGGAAAAATCCACAAAGTGCATGAGCTCGTGAAAGACGGTTGCAGGTACCTTGAAGAGGGTATTTTCATCGTTGTTTGTACTTATATCGATCACGCACTCGGGATCATGATATATGCCGTGTTCTCCCACCTCGAGCTCGCATTCGTTAAACTGCAGATCCCCGAGCCTCTCAAGCAACAGGTCGCAGTCAATATACGCCCGGTTTTCAGCGATGACGGGGAAGATCCTGTACACGATATCCTTGTACTTTTTAAGCCCATCATTTCCCTCTATCTTCTCACTGAATGCCTTAAAGAGGTTGTATTCGCTGCGGATGTCCTCTTTGGAAAGCCCGTGAAGCGCTCCGAGTTCAAAAACTTCCTGTACATCTGTATCCCATGTGAACTCCGGAGGATCGGGCACGGTTGAAGGTTTTTCATCCGCTCCCTCCGTGATCTCGGGCGCGTCGCCCGTTTCGGCCGGCCGCTCTCCATCCGCCTCCTCCGTGATCCCGGG
>JAGDDC010000285.1 GCA_017958245.1 Lachnospiraceae bacterium | reverse complement strand
TCCTCGCGAAGCATCTCGAAAAGTACGGGAGGCTTGATACCGTTACGGCTCTCAAGCTCATCCGTCAGCTTGCTTATGCTCTCAGATACGCCCACGACCAGCACATCTACCACCGTAACATAAGCGCCGAATGCGTCGCACTCAGAGAGAACGAACAGGGCGAGCTCACGGCCGAACTCTTTGACTTTGCACTTTCATACATGATCGACTACTCTTCCTCAACAGGCAAGCAGGTCGACGAACATTTCGGTTACATGGCTCCCGAGGCGACCGGACTTCTTGACACCAAGATTGACGGCCGTTCGGACCTTTATTCTCTCGGTGCCCTTCTGTACCAGCTTATCACAGGCGCACTTCCGTTCCACTCCGACAGCATCGACAGCATGGTTTACCAGCATGTTGCCGTTCCGATACGTCCTCCGCAGGAGGTGGTCAGCGGTCTCTCGAGTGAGGTCTCGAGGATCATCACCAAGCTTCTCGCTAAAGACCCCGACCAGCGTTACAGAACATGCAACGAGCTTATCAGCGATATCGACAGGTTCCTTGCGGGAGGTCCGGGCAACGACCTTTTCTCATCAGGTGGCACAAGCATCCTTAAAGCTCTCGAGTCGGATTCAAAGTACCTTTGCAGACGTAACGAGCTCAACGATATCAAGACTCTCGTGACCAAAGCCTTTGACAAGGGCGGAGCGTTTTATCTGCTGAGGGGTCCCAAGAACTGCGGTAAGAGCGACCTGTTCTCGAACCTCTGCTCCGAGCTTGTGGCTGCTTCCGTTCCTTTCTTCAGGTGTCATTTCTCGCAGATCTCATCACCCGCGCCCTACTCGGGATTCAGCGAGATCCTCGATGATTATCTGAGCCTCTTCAACAAGTACGACAGAAAGCTTCAGGTTACCGAAGGACGCCGCCTTGCCGGACTGCTCTCGGGCAGTGTCGACACCGTTCTTTCGTTCTGCCCCGAGATGCGCAATGTTCTCCCCAAGAGGACCGGCGGTCTCGCGGAGCCCGAGATGTTCAAGGATCAGCAGCACACACTCATGCAGCTGTCCGCCTTCTTCCTCTCGCTCTACACACAGAAGAAGCCTTTCGTTTATATCTTCGACGACATTCATAATGCCGACCCTGCCAGTCTTGCACTCATCGAAGAGATCGCACGCAGCGTCTCCTCGTACAGGGTCTTCATCATTTGTTCATACAGCAACAACCTTTCGGCCGACAACGACTACCTTAAGGGTTTCCTTGACAGCCTTATCGAGAGAGGGTTCAACAATTTCTTTGATCTCTTCCCGTACGACGAGGCCAGACTTGCAGGCTTCTTTAAGGACCTCTTAAACCTCAGTCACGATGACAGTCAGGCTCTCGCTTCATACCTGTTGCCCAAGACCGAGGGCAACCCCTACTACGCTGTCAACATCATCCATTCCATGCTTGAGGATGATGTTATCTCCATAAGCGGCGGACGTCTCGAGCAGAACTGGGAACAGCTTAAGTCTCTCAATTCCGTCAGTGACATGCAGCAGATCATCTATAGACGCATCAACAGTCTCGACGAGGACACGATCTCTCTTCTCGAGAGCGCTGCGGTCATCGGCACGGAGTTCCACCTCAATCTTCTCTCGATCGTTACCGACCTGAAAGTCGACGAGCTGTTCCGCATGCTTGACATCCCGCTTCAGAGACACCTCATTGAGTTCAGTTCTTCGAAGAACATTCTGGTATTTGCGCACAACGATATTTACGACGCCATCGCTTCCCGTATCGAGAAGCCCAGACTCGAGAGCCTTCATTTCTGGATAGCCAAGGCCATCGAGCTTACGATCGACGCGCGTCCCGCCGACATCTTCGCTCTTTGCAGCCACCTTAACGCAGCCCGTGCGAATGCCGACCTTCGCACTCATATTATGACGGCTGCCCGCGCAGCTCTTGCATCCAATGCCGTTGATTCCGCCTTAGACTACTTCCTGACGGCTCTACGCCTCCACGAAGGACAGGCCTCCACAGGTAACGCCGAGTGGAAGGAGTGTAAGCGTGCTCTTGTTCAGCTCTACCTCACATGCGGCCGTTTCGATGACGCGATCGACGCTGCCAACGATCTGCTGGCGCTCCTCCGTGACAACACACAGATAGCCAGACTTCTCTACTTCATCGGTCTCGGCTACTACAGACAGAGCCGCTTCAGAGAGGCAGAGGATGTTCTTATCAAGGCTCTCGATTACATCGGTCAGAGCTTCCCCAAGAACAGCTTTACGATCAAGTCCTCCTCGATGCTTCTCAAGGTCAGCAAGTCGCTTCTCAGCAAGAACATGAAAGCTGCCGAAGCGTACAAGGCACCCCTCATGGGAGAAGAACTTGAAAAGGCTGTTACCACCGTTTCGATCTTTGAGTTGCTGTGCTGGGTCTTCTCCTACAGCGACATGACACGCTTCGACTATGTCTGCCTGCAGCTCTATCGGTTCACCATGAAGCACTTCGGCTCTTCTGCACAGATGGCCACAGCGTACTCGGCGCTTTCATTCTACTATCTGCTCCACGGAGAAGATGCCCTGTCGGATTCCGCACAGCATCTTTCTCTTA
>JAGDDC010000284.1 GCA_017958245.1 Lachnospiraceae bacterium | reverse complement strand
TCCTTGCCCTCCGAAGCCGTCTCCTCGGCCTCCTTTGCGGCCTGAGCCTCCACGAGCTCCCTCGCGGCCTCCGCCTCTATCTCCTCGGCGTTCTCGAGCGCCTTGAGTCCGTCATTTGCAAATGCTTCATAGAGCTTTCTGCTGCACTCGTCGAGCTCGATCGAACTCGTGCCTCCGACGTGGTCGATCGTGTTCATGATCTCGTCGGGCGTGAGCTTTGTACACGCCATCATCACGAAGCCCTCGGAGAGTATCTGCTCCGCGCTCTTCTCGTTGGTCATGATGTCGGAAGGCTCAAAGAGCAGGTCCTCCACGCTCTCCTTGAGGGAGTAGACCATGGTGTAGGCCTTTATGTTGGCCATATCCGTGTCCTGCTTGAAGTAGACTCTGATCAGATAATATATGCTGTCGGGCACGTGTTTCGGCGTCACATAGAAGCGCTTGGGGGTGTCTTCCTCGGGAGCGGGCTCATTTGCGGGCTCCTGCGCTGCCTCTTCGCCGCCTTTTAACTTCTCGAGGAATGCGTCAAGCTCCTCCATGAGCGCAGTCTCGTCGCCGTCGGCCTCAGCGCCGTTCTTGATCTTTGAAAGCTCGCCCTTGATGAAATCCGACACGTCGAGCATCCTGTCGACAAGCTCCTTCTGGGGTATGTTCTGCGGATGCGACTCTCTTATAAAGTAGAAGATGTCCTCAAGCTTGTGCGACACCGTCGTGATGTTCTGGTACATCATGATCGCGGAGGAACCCTTGATGGTGTGCATGCTTCTGAAGATCTCGTTGATGCCCGCCTCGTCAAATTTGGTGTCCTCGTTGTCCATGGCGAGCGCTTCCATGTTCTCGAGAAGTGTCTCGCTCTCATATATGAAAACATCAAGCATGCCTTCGGATATGTTGCTGTTTCCCATGCGGCCTCCTTCTGTCGTATAACGCTTCAGCCTCTAAAAGTTCCCGGATCTTCCCTCGAGCAGCTGGTATATCTTGCTCGGTATGACAGAGAGTCCGAGCTTGTACTTGACCGCTCCTATGTCGTACGCCACCTTAGGCATCCCGTAGACCACGCAGCTGTCCTCGTCCTGGCCTATCGTCTCGGCGCCCGCCTTTCTCATGGCGAGCAGGCCGTTCGCGCCGTCTGCGCCCATGCCTGTCAGCAGAACTCCTATCGCCCTGTCACCGGCCTCTTTCGCGACCGAATCAAAGAGCACGTCCACGGACGGGCAGTGGCCGTTGACCTTCGGCTCCGTCCTGCAGCTCACGACATATCCGCTGCCCTGTTTCACGAGCCTCATGTGCTTGCTGCCATTCGCTATGAGCACCCTTCCTGTGCGGACCTCGTCGCCGTCCCTCGCCTCTCTGACCTCGACCTCGCAGTTGTTGTTGAGCCTCTCCGCATACATTGCGGTGAATCCCGGAGGCATATGCTGGACAACGACCGTTCCGGGGATCCCCGCGTCAAAATGCTTGACTACGGAGAAGATCGCCTCCGTACCTCCGGTCGAAGCCCCTATGGCTATCAGCCTGTTGCCCGCGTTGGCGGGCGTCGCTTTCTTCGCGAGTATCATATCACGGCCCAGAGTGTGATCAGCCCAGGCCTTGCCGAGCCTCGCGAGACTCGCTATCTTTATCTTGGTGCAGAGCTCGCCGGTCACGAACTTGAGCACGTCCTCAGGCGGACTGCCGAGAGCGGGCTTGTTGACAAAGTCCACGGCTCCCGCGGCAAGGGCGTCGAACACGGCCGAGTTCATGGCACTCACGACGACCACTGGCATCGAATACTGAGGCAGGAGCCTCTTTAAGAACTCGATACCGTTCATCCTCGGAAGCTCGACGTCAAGCGTCATGACGTCCGGCTGGTACTCCACTATCGCGTCTCTCGCCTCGAAGGGGTCCATCGCAGTTGCGACCACCTCGAGCTCGGGGTCCATGTTGATCCCCCCGACCAGGATCTGCTGGAAAAACTTTGAATCCTCAACCACCAATACTGTCGTCTTTTTCACTACACCCTCCTTGAAGCGGGCTTCCTGTAGATCGAATACTCCACATACTCAAAGCCCGGATCTTCTTCCTTGATCGATTCCGTCACCCCCGTGAAGAGATACCCGCCCTCCTCCATGGCGTCGTATACCTTCTTCAAAAGCTCGGCCTTCGTCGGTCTGTCAAAATATATCATCACGTTCCTTAGGAAGACCACATGTATCTTTTTCTTGAAAGGGAAGGGGTCCATCAGGTTGAAATACCTGAAGATCACGCTGTCCCTTACATCCTTCTTCACCTCGTATCTCCCGTCGGGGAGCTTTCCGAAGTACTTCTCAAGCCACTGCGCGGGCAGGTCTTTCAGATGATGCGCCGTGTAGATGCCCTCCTGGGCAGTCTTTAGCGCCCTCTTTGATATGTCCGTCGCGAGTATCGACTTCTCCCAGCCTCTGCCCGTGTAACCGAAGAAATCGTTCATGGTCATGGCTGCCGTGTAGGCCTCCTCGCCCGACGAAGCCGCGGCCGACCAGATCCTCAAGTCCCTCGAATCGCAGCACTCCCTGCGAAGCCACGGCAGGACCTCCTCGGTCATGAACTTAAAATGCACCGGCTCCCGCATGAAGTAAGTGTGGTTCGTAGTCAGCATGTTGACCAGGAACTCGACGGGCCTGCCTCCCGGATCGGCTATGCATCTGTCTATGAACTCCCCGTAGCTTTCGTAGCCGTTTGAGGAGAGGTAATTGACCAGGCGGTCGCGCACGAGCAGACGCTTCTTCTCGAGGCGTATACCGTAATTCTTCCGCATAAAAGCCACTATCCTGGCGAATTCTTCATTCTTTAGCTCCATGCACTCTCCGGTTTCTTCTGTTGAACAGATAAATGCAGACATAAACTCGATTATAATTTTACCACACGTCAAGCTTCGTGTAAAGATTTTCCGATTATCGCATTTCTTAAAATTTGATATCGATTTGTGATTGCAAATGATGCCAGTCCACCTTTTATGAAGTCCACGCCCGCGATAAAAATCAAAAAACCTTGTAAAGCTTTGGTGTTTGGATTAAAATGAGACAGATGTTTACGGTAGATGTCAGGAGTTTCCTATGATAAAAGACAACCAGCAGAATCTGAACAGATTACATATACTGATCGACGCGTTGCTCATAGCGGGCGCGTTTCTGCTTGCTTACCCTCTGAGGTTCGAGCTCCTGCCCCGCATTGGGCTGCTGCCCGTCGAGAGGACAGTGACGGTCGCGGAGGCTACCCCCTCTGCGGAAGCCTTGGACTCAACAGCCGATACCCCTTCCGGGCAGAAACTTCCCGCAAAGCCCGGCAAGCGCGACTTAGGCAACCGCGCGACCACCGACACGGGTTCGACCGCAGAGCCAGGCCACCTTCCCTTTGCGGATTATGTGAGGCTGCTGCCCTATATCATACCGGCGTATCTCCTCATATACAACATTTGCAATCTCTACAAGCCGATCAGGAGCAGGCGCAGGGGCATGCAGTTCTGGTACCTCATAGAGGCGAACATACTCGGAGGCCTGTTCTTTGCCTTCCTGATCTACATACTCAAGCTGGCGGACATCTCTCGTGGATTCTTCATCGTGTTCGCATCGCTCAACCTGATCTTCGGCGCGACCTTCAGGCTCGTCCTCTCGAGGACGCTCGCCTTCATCAGGAAGCGCGGCAAGAACCTGAAGCACGTGCTCCTCGTCGGCTACAGCCACGCTGCCGAGGGCTACATAGACAGGCTCGTGCAGAACCCCGCCTGGGGTTACAGTGTTACGGGCATCCTTGACGACACGATGGCTCCGGGCACCCGCTACAAGAAGGCGGAGGTCATAGGCGCGGTTGACGATCTCGCGGACGTGATCGCCGCAAATGATCTCGACGAGATCGTCATCACCCTCGATATAAGAGGCTACGACAGGCTCTCGGGCATAGTCGCGATCTGCGAGAAGTCGGGCGTTCACACAAAGTTCGTGCCAGACTACAACAGTCTGGTCTCCTCAAACCCTTACATAGAGGACCTGTTCGGGCTCGCAGTCATAAACATAAGGAACGTCCCGCTGTCGAACACCCTAAACCGCCTGATAAAGCGCGTCTTCGACCTGATCTGCGGGACACTGGCGCTGATAGTGTTCTCCATCCCCATGATCATCGTGGCGATAGCGGTCAAGGTATCCTCACCCGGGCCCGTGCTCTACAAGCAGGTGCGCGTCGGGCTTCACGGCAGGGAGTTCAAGATGATCAAATTCCGCTCCATGTGCGTGCAGAGTGAGGCGAAGGAGAAGGGCGAATGGACCACCGCGGGCGACCCCCGCGTGACAAAGGTCGGGAAGTTCATAAGAAAGACGAGCCTCGACGAGCTTCCCCAGCTCTTCAACGTGATAAAAGGGGAAATGAGCCTCGTGGGACCGAGACCCGAGAGGCCGCAGTTTGTTGAGAAGTTCAAAGAAGAGATACCCAGATACATGATCAAGCATCAGGTTCGTCCGGGACTTACGGGATGGGCTCAGATCAACGGATTCAGAGGGGATACCTCGATCAGGAAGAGAATCGACTACGATATATATTACATCGAGAACTGGTCGTGTGGATTTGATATAAAGATAATATTTTTGACGGTATTCAGAGGATTTATAAATGAGAATGCCTATTAAGGGCAAATAATTTTGGAGAGTTTTTTACATGGCAACAAGATCAAGAAACATAAGCAGGGAAGAGGCAAAAAGAAGAGCGATAGCAGCCAAGAGAAAGGCAAAGAGACGCAGGAGGATAATCCTTTTAATAGTTGAGATAGCGGTTTTATTGGGATTGGTGGCTGTAGTATGGACCGTAAAGCAGGGAACATCCATACAGAAGATTAAGATCAACGAAGCCGACATTAAGATGAATGAGAATGTGGCTACGAAGGAGACCTTAAAGGGCTACAGAAACATTGCCTTATTCGGAGTGGATGCCAGAGATAAGTCCCTTGGAAAAGGCAACCGTTCGGATACAATCATTATTGCGTCGGTTAACGAGGATACAGGTGAAGTAAGACTCTGTTCGGTTTTCAGAGATACATATCTTAACCTCGGTAACGATTCATATAATAAGTGTAACGCGGCATATGCCAAGGGCGGTCC
>JAGDDC010000283.1 GCA_017958245.1 Lachnospiraceae bacterium | reverse complement strand
TTACACCGGTTATTACTTTTATGTCTGGAACATCCTTGACAGCTAATAGTTTATTTAGATAATACTCTCTTTTTATAAGCTTCATCTTAGTTTCACCACCTTAACTAAATTGTACCTCATTTCGCATTATTAATCAATTCTTAGATTTGCGAAATGAAAACTTCCGAACCTCAACAATTAGTTTAGATAATGAAAACGGGTTCGACAGTAGTCATTGACCACATATCGAACCCGTTGATTATCTTAGGATATCTCATTTACAAAAAAACTCTCACACACTCGTCTCATCTCGGCAGATTGATGATCTCGTTCAGCGACAGGTACACCTTCTTGAATCCGAGCACCGGCGCCAGCTGCCAGAACATCTCCGCTATGAACACGCCTGCGAGCGCATCCGCAGCCACATGCTGCTTGGTGTACAGCGTCGATACGCAGATGAGCACTGCGAGTACGAACGAGAATCCCTTAAACCACATGGGAACCTTCTGCTCATCCCTAACCGCAGCGAAGCACAGCCAGCTCTTTAGGCAGTGGATCGACGGGAAGAGGTTGTTCGGCAGGTCGAAGAAATATATCACGTTCAAAAGCCATGACGAGAAATCCGTCGACTCGACCACCGGTCTCACATTCTGCGTGGGCAGTATGATGAATACCAGACCGCACAGCAGTTTGCCCGCGATATCCGCCGTGGCGAGCCTGTAGCACTTCTCATCGCTCATACGGCTCACATATATGTATGTCCCCACCCAGAAGGGGAAGGCGATCACATATATGATCGAAAAAAACGGTATCACAGGCATACCCATGTCGATCGAGGTCGTCATGTTGACATAGGACCTGTCCGCAATGAGGTTGATGACTCTCGCCCCCGTGTAAGCGGCGAGGTTTGCGAGCGCGACAAGGCACAGCGGGATAATGGTGTTACGCGGTACCACGCTGTACACGGCCTGTGCTATTCTGTTTATCCTGTTCCTGACTTTCATTTCATATCCCCCGGAGTCTGAAGCCTCCTCTTTTTCCCTGTCTATCTATTGTACTATCTTTTTCAAAAAAGTAAAGCCCCCCATATTGCGCATCTCGCGGACTTCGTTCGGCTGAGAGCACTCGTTTACAGCGCAAAAAGAAGATGGATGCCAAAGCATCCATCTTACGTGGTCTTTACTTATCTTGCCTGAGCGAAGAACTCTGTGTCGCTGCCTGTCTTCTCTGCTCTGCTCTCCTTTGCAAATGAGGAATCCATGAGCATGATCAGCTCCAAGGCGCTTCTGAAACTCTCCTCGATGCCCTTCTCAACCCAGGTCACGTTGCCCTGCCAGCTGGCGTTCTGTCTGAACATGACCTTCACACGGAAGGTTGCTATCTTTCCGCGAACGTTCGTCATGATGGCTGTGGGCTTCACAAGTTCTTTCTCAACGTGCTCTCTGACTGTCTGATTGTCCTTTGACTTCTTCGAACCGAAGCTTCTCTGCCTCATGCTCGCCTGGGGATAATCGCTTGAATCATATATGACATCCAATTGCTTAAGCAATGCAACTACATTTGAAAATGCGACGGGCTCTTCCGAATACCCTTCGTAGATCCTGCCGGACATGTTTCCCGAGTCATATGAGTCAATGCAAATACGCACCGAGCCTGATTCGTTGATTGTACGTCTTGCAATATCGCTCAACATCCTTGGTACCTTCCTTTCAATTACTTTTTACATATACTCCCTTTGGTATGATTATCGCATGTCACGGATACTTTTTCGGTACAAATTCACAACTTTCTTTTACAAATTTAACATTGTTCCAAAAAAGGAAGCCCGAAACCCCCGATCGTTCTACACAAATTGGTAATTTTCAGTATATCAATCTTTTGTATTGTGATATAATTAGGAAAACGGTTATGGAGGCAGCCATGGATTTTAAAGACAAAGTGATCTACCAGATATGGCCCAGATCCTTCTGTGACAGCAACGCAGACGGCATAGGAGACATACCCGGCATCATCTCGAAGCTCGACTATATAAAGAAACTCGGCGTCGATCTGATCTGGCTCTCACCCGTGTACGCGACGCACAACCGCGACTACGGCTACGATATAGACGATTACTATTCCATAAACCCCGAATACGGGACCATGGAGGACTTCGACAACCTCCTCGAGGAGGCGAAGTCAAGGAACATCGGTATCATCATGGACCTTGTGGCCAATCACACCTCAGACTGCCACGACTGGTTTAAGGAAGCCATAAGCGACCCGTCCTCCCCCTACCGCGACTACTATTTCTTCAGGGACGGACGGCCTGCTGCCGACTATCCGGGCACCACGCTCCCGGTCACGAACGGTCTCATACCGCCAAATGACTGGATGTCGGCTTTCGGCGGGAGCGCATGGCAGTACGACGAGCGCTCGGGCCAGTTCTACCTCACCATGTTCACGCCGAACCAGTGCGACCTGAACTGGGAGAACGAGAAGGTCCGCAAGGGCGTCCACAACATCATGAAGTTCTGGCTCGACAAGGGCGTCGCGGGCTTCAGGATGGACGTCATCAACGTGATCTCAAAGGCTCCGGGGCTCCCGGACGCAGGAAACGGCAGATCGCTTGCCTTCCCGTTCGAGCAGATAGTAAGCCTCCCCCTGTCTCACGAGTACTTAAAAGAGATGAACCGCGAGGTGATAAGCAAGTACAACTGCATAACCATAGGCGAGGGCATGGTGACTCCCCTCGAGGAGCTCTCATCCTACACACGCCCCGAGAACGAAGAGATCTCCATGATGTTCCAGTTCGATCTGGCACTGATAGGCTGCGGGAAGCTCGGAAAGTTCGATTTCAGGAAGTTCTACCACTGGAACGTCTCGGGCTTCAAGAAGATCCTGAAACACTGGCAGGAGGGGATCGAAAGAGAAGGCGGATGGCTTGGCAACTACCTTTCAAACCACGATCAGCCGCGTCAGGTCTCACGATTCGGAGACGACAAGGTCTACCGCAGAGAGTCCGCCAAGGCTCTCGCGCTCTTAAACCTCACGCTCCGCGGCACGCCCTTTATATATCAGGGCGAAGAAATCGGCATGACAAACTGTGCGCTTGACCCCACGGAGTGGAAGGACTTTGAGGCTATCAACGACTACGAGGTACTCCAGGACATGATGCACCTACCCGCGATCTTTGCGAGAAAGATCATCACAAAGATGAGCAGGGACAACGCGAGGACGCCCATGCAGTGGAGTTCGGAACGCTTCGCGGGCTTCTCGGAGCACGAGCCATGGATCAAGCTGAACCCCAACTACAAACAGATAAACGTAAAGGACGACTTAAGGCGCAAAAACTCCATAATAGATTTCTACAAGCAGCTCATTAGGCTCAGAAAGCTGCACAGAGAGCTTGTGTACGGGTCATTTGACATGATGGACGAAAAGAACCCGTCAGTCATAAGCTATCTGAGGAAGTTTGAGGACAGGCAGCTCCTGATCGTCGTCAACATGACAAAGAAAGTCGCGACCGCGGATCTCTCGGGCTGCCCGTACAAGAAGGGTCACTGCATACTGGGGACCCACGAGATCGAGCCGTACTCAAAGATCCTCACCCTCAAGCCTTTTGAGGCGAGGGTCTACAAAGTGAGGCCGGCGAAACTGTCCGCAGTCGCGGGCGAGAAAGACGAGGAATGATATATGAAAAAAGCTTTGATCATAGGAGGATCGCTTCTGGCCGTGGCGATCGGAGTGCTGATCTTCCTTTTGAGCTACAGTTACAGCACGAACCACTACGGAGAAAACTTCGAGCTGTACGCCGCCCCGGGGACGTGCACCATCCCCATGACGGCGGAGTACAAGGGAGAGACCTATCTCATACACCCTTACAACCGCTATGAAGTCTACAAGACACTCACAAGAGGCAAAGGTGCCATCAAATCGCACATGTTCGAGCAGACTTCAGACGGGGACAAGATAGTCGTGAAGATCGGCGACAAGTTCGTCTTTACGATATACGAAGACACCTCGGTCGAGGACGGAGTCTTCATAACCGTAGATAACGAAGGGAAAAAGAAATACTACTCTCTCCAGAAATTCAAGACTTTTCCCTACATGCTCTCCGCAACGGGCGTCGGAGCGGGGAATTTTAGGATCACCGGGGAGGTCGCAGAGAGCAAAGCCGCAGAGTGCAAGAGCCTCGCGGAGTCCTTCATGAAAACCTACAGTGAAAATGGCGGAGCGACTGCCATCAAGGAGTACGGAGATGCCGATCTGGCGGAAAGCATCGCGGAAATCTCTGTGCTTGAGGACATAAGGATGACGACCGGGCTCCTTCAGAAGCTTGGCAAGTTCATCGAGCTCGATGATGTTTCATGCTATCCGACAGACTCAAACGGCGTTGATACCGTGGTGATCGCAGCCGCAAGATTTGAGAGCGACTGGCAGCCTTTCATGCTGCTCACAGACGCCGAGGGAAAGATCATCAGTTACGATTTCTTCTGATACACAGACTGTACATACAAAGAAAACCCTGTCATGCCGTGAACCGGCATGGCAGGGTTTTTTCCTGTCAGAACCATATCTCTGTACAGAACAGAGTGAACAGTATGAGGCCTGCAGACATGACCAATGCGACCACAAGGCCCGCAAGCGTTGCGGAGAAGATAGCGCCTCGCATCTCTCTCTTTGTCAGGGGCTCAGACTGCTCCTGATGCTCATTTAACATATCCGCCGGGATCTCGTTGCCGTTCTCGTCGATCTTCGGTCTGGTCTTTGATCTCGGAACGATCCTGCTCCGAAAACCGAAATCCGGCATCCCGTCGACGTCCATGCTCACGATGGTGCGTCCGTCGTCGTCGTCATAGGTCTTTCTTGCCATGGCTTACTCCTCAGGTACTGCTGCTGTCTGCTCTTCGGTTGTCTTTGCTTCGGCTGTCGCTGTCTTTTCCTCCTCGTGAAGCTCGGGGCAATCGTTGTAGAGGTGGCATGCGCATGTATGTCCCTCGCCGACGATCCTTACGAGAGGCGCCTCTGTCTTGCATATCTCCATGCACTTCCTGCAGCGGGTATGGAACTTGCATCCGCTGGGAGGATTTGCGGGAGAAGGTATGCTTCCCTCGAGGATGATCCTCTTCATCTTCGAATGAGGATCGGGCATCGGTATAGCCGAGAACAGAGCCTGTGTATAGGGATGCATAGGCTCCCTGAATATATCTTCCTTCGTTCCGTACTCAACCAGATCTCCGAGGTACATAACGCCGATCGTGTCGGAGATATGCTCTACGACCGAGAGATCGTGGGAAATGAACAGGTATGTCAGGTTGAACTTGTCCTGAAGATCCATGAGGAGGTTGATGATCTGCGCCTGGATCGAAACATCGAGAGCCGATACGGGCTCGTCGCAGATAACAAACTCAGGGTTCAGGGCGAGCGATCTTGCGATACAGATACGCTGTCTCTGTCCGCCGGAGAACTCATGGGGATATCTGTCCTTGTGGTAGGGCTGAAGTCCGCACGCGTTCATGATGTATTCGAGGTGGTTGTCCACCTGATCGGCGGGAACTATGTTGTGCTCCTTTACAGCCTCCGAGATGATCTCACCAACGGGAAGTCTCGGTGAAAGCGATGCGTAAGGATCCTGGAAGATCATCTGGATCTTGGGGCGCATCGAGATCATTTCCTTCTTGGAGAGGTCGTGGAGCTCCGTGCCGTTGAAAAGACACTGTCCGCCCGACTTTTCGGTGAGCCTGAGCACGGTCTTGCCGACCGTAGTCTTGCCGCATCCGCTCTCGCCAACGAGTCCCATGGTGGTTCCGCGCTTGATCGAGAATGTGACACCGTCAACTGCCTTGACGTAGCCTACCACTCTCTGCATGAGACCAGCCTTTATGGGAAAGTATTTCTTGAGCTTGTTGACCTCGAGCACGTTGTCGGGGTTGTGTACTAAAGGAGTATAAGTGTCGTCTATAATAACTCTTGCCATACTTATTCCTCCTTCCTTTCGGCCGCTTCTCTCGAGAGTGCCTCATCCTCGTACCTGTAGCAGCTTACGAAGTGGGTATCCGAGATCTTGAGCATGTCGGGGTACAGACCCGAGCACTTCTCAACGCATTTGTCGCAACGGTCTTTAAAATAGCAATAATCAGGCATGTTGATGGGGTTGGGAACGTTGCCCGGTATGTTGTAGAGTCTCTCGACCTTCTTGTTTACAACCGGCTTGCTCTCCATGAGTCCTATCGTGTAGGGATGCATCGGATGATAGAACA